>JAFGSL010000725.1 GCA_016934645.1 Anaerolineae bacterium | reverse complement strand
GGAGAAACAGCATAATATGGCACAAGAAGCATTTGTTATTTGTGATAATCTGGTAAAAATCTATAAGATCGCGGAGTTGGAAGTGGTCGCCTTGCAAGGTCTCGACCTGGTCGTTGGCCCTGGCGAACTACTCGGCATCGTCGGCGCGAGCGGTAGCGGCAAATCGACGTTGATGAACGTACTCGGCGGTCTGGACCGCCCCTCTGCCGGGCGCGCGTGGGTGGATGGGCTAGATTTGCTCAAGCTGTCGAACGCGGAACTCAACCAGTACCGCCGCACGCGCGTGGGCTTTGTCTGGCAACAGGGGGCGCGCAACTTGATCCCCTACCTCAACGCGATTGAAAACATCAAGCTACCGATGACACTGGCGGGACAGGCCGGGCGGGTCGCACAAAAACGCGCCGAGGAACTGCTCGATATGGTGGAACTCACGGAACGCAAGAAGCATCGTCTTTCGGAGCTGTCCGGTGGTGAACAGCAGCGCGTGGCTATCGCCGTCGCGCTGGCGAACCAGCCGCGCCTGCTCCTGGCGGACGAGCCAACCGGCGAATTGGACTCCGCGACCGCGTTGACCATCTACCAGATGTTCCAAAAGCTCAACAGTGAGTTGGGGCTGACCACGCTCATCGTCAGCCACGATCCAAGCATCGCGCGCCACGTCAACCGCGTCGTCGCTATCCGCGACGGCAAGCTGGCGACGGAGACCGTCCGCTCTCGCGGTAGCAGATCGGCTTTCGAGTCATCGCATGAAGGAGAAGAAATCTTCGAGGAACTGACCGTCCTCGACTCTGCCGGACGGCTGCAAATCCCCAAAGAATTCCTGGCGCACTTTGGTATCCGGGGACGCGCGCGCATTGAATTGACGGAGGAAGGCATTCTCATCCTGCCTGTAACCAACATCGACCACGTGCAAGACGCCGAAACCCTGGCCTCAGAACTGGTAGAGGCCAAGAAAACGCGCGGCTTGCGCGGCCTGCTGAACCGCTGGATGCGCGGCGAACACAGAAAGCATGAGGTGAAAGACTAATGGCGAAGGACAAACAGCTTAATCACGCCACCCGGCAAACAGAATCCGAAGCCGTCGAAAATCCAGAATCCGAAATCGAGAATCCGGATTATACCTACGCCATCCACACGGACAATCTATGGCGGATCTACAAAGTCGGCGCGATTGAAGTGCCAGCCTTGCGGGGGCTGTCTCTGCAAATCGAACCAGGACACTACCTTGCGCTGAAAGGACGATCCGGCAGCGGCAAAACAACGCTCCTCAACTGCTTGAGCGGCTTAGATCATCCGACGTCGGGATCGGTGGAAGTACTCGGCAACGACCTGACGAAGATGAACGACCGGCAACTCACACAGTGGCGGCGCGAAGAATTGGGCTTTGTCTTTCAATCCTTCGGCTTGCTGCCCACCCTTTCCGCTTACGAGAACGTCGAACTGATGTTGCGCATCAAGGGGATCGGCGGGCGCAAACGTCACCAGCGTACCGCCTACTGCCTCGACCTCGTCGGTCTCACCAGGTGGAGCGATCACCGCCCCTACGAGCTGTCCGGCGGGCAGCAACAGCGCGTCGCCATCGCCCGCGCGTTAGCGAACAATCCCAAGCTTATCCTGGCCGACGAGCCGACCGGCGAATTGGACAGCGAGACGGCACGCGAAATTCTGGGACTCTTCGGGCGCATCGTGGAGGAAGAGAAGGTCACGGTGCTCATGGCGTCGCACGACAGCCTGGTCGACGAGTACGTGGATACAGTCCTGCAATTGCGCGACGGACAACTCGTCACGTAGACAGCGACCATACACGAGCAAAACACAAAGTCCCCTGCTCCAAACTTCAGAGCAGGGGACTTTGTCTGTAGTACCCTCACGTTCCTCTCAGTTGCGCAATACCAACGGCAAGTAAACGGTGAAGTAGACCGGCTCGGTAAATTCATCGTAGCCGATGTCGAATCCTGCCCCCGTCGGGCGTGGATCGCCCTGGAAATCGACGTGGACATCCGCATCCACGCCTGCATCGATGGCGGCACTGTCTCCGGTCAGGCGATAATCGTCGCTCGCAGGAGACACAAAGTACGGGTCACTCGTAATGGAATGGGACCCGCCACCAACAGTTCCAGATATGCGCGTCGTAACACCGGAGAAAAGAGTATAGTCCTCCGTCACGACCGCCGATCCATCTTGAACAACACCAGTATCATGGTTGGCGATGATGACATTCGTGAGATGCAGGCTCCCGCCGGTAGCATAAAACGCCGAACCGGGGATCACCGCTGGCGCCGCAACCGTCGTATGCACCACGTCAATCGTCCCGGATGCGTTTGTCCACAATGCCGCACCGCTGCCGGACACGTTGCGCGCCAGCAACGTGTTGACGATTTGCCCAGAACTGCCGCCGGTAAAGGCCACACCCGCGCCATACGTCGCCGTGTTACTTACGATCTCGCACCCGGAGATTGTCACCGCCGCCCCATCGACGCGGACGCCGCCACCGCGAGAGTTGCTACTGGCTAAAGAACCGTTGGTGAAACGTAAATTCTCCAACACCACGGTCGCCGGGCCGACAATGTACGCGACACGCCCTTCTCCAGATGCATCCAGTGTGGTAGGATACGTGAACGGGGCACTCACCGTCCAATCATCGGGCGTATACCCACCACGCAGGGTCAAACTCTTGGAGATGTAGACCGTCTCCGCCGTGTCCGCGCCGATGCAATAGCCTGCCACTTTCACCGTCTGGCCAGCGGACGCGGCATCTATTGCTTGCTGCACCGCGATACCCGTGGTACTGTTATAGACAAACAGGACGGTGTCGGCGGCATGGATAGTCGCATAGCAAATCCCCTCGACCTCATAAGCCCCCATATCCACCGCCGGATCGACGATACGCCGCTTGCCATCGAGATCGACAGCACTGAATACGGCGGCGTTATCCCCGGCATCCATCGCTGGAGAACCAAAGGTCAGCCGCAGGTTGCCGCCGGAAGTCGGCGCCATCGCCGCATCCACCGGCGCGATGAACTGCGGGTCGGCATCCAGATTGCCGCCGCCGTCCACCCCCAGACTGGTGTCCCACGCGGCGCTGCCGCCGGAAGCCTGCACCAACGTATCACTGATGATGGGCACACTATCGGCTGAGTTCCCAATCTGCGCACGCGACGTCCAGGTACTATCCTGGTTGCCCCACACGATGCTGTTCTGGATACTCGGCATACTGTTTTCTCCGTTGTACACGCCGCCGCCACTCTCGCCCGCCGCATTGCCGTTGAGGGTGACATTGACAAGATGCGGGGCGCTCTTGTAGTTTTCTATGCCACCGCCGTTGAGTTCGGCGTAGTTCCCACTCAAAACCACATTAACCAATGTTGGATTGCCTTGGTTATTTTCGATGCCGCCACCAACGTCAGTCGCTTCATTGTTTCGGAAAACCACATTGGTCAACCACGGGCTACTACTGTTCCAGTTCGCCATACCACCGCCGAAACTCGCCTGATTGCCGTCAAAAACCACGCCGAACAGCGTGGGGTCGCTACTGTCGCGGTTCATCATACCGCCGCCGCCACCACTTGCGTGATTGTTTCGAAAAACCACACGGGATAATGTGGGACTGCTGCTGCTATAATTGGCCATCCCGCCGCCAGAGTTGGCCCAGTTGCCAATAAAGGTGACGTTGTCCAATATAGGACTCGCATTATCATTGCGCATCCCACCACCGAATTTAGCCCAGTTACCGATCAACGTTACATTGACAATCGTAGGACTTGCGTCTCGATTGCGCATACCGCCCCCCACATCGTCCGGAGCAATGCCGGAGGCCCGCCCGCCAGTGACGAAGAAGCCATCGAGTACGGCGGTATTGTCCACGCCTACGGCGGTGACAACGTGATAGGTGTTCGTCCCGCTGATGTAGGCCGTGTCGGTAATAAGGTGGCGCGCGTCGATCTGGTCGTCATCTGCCAGGTCGCCACTAAGTATGGTGAGGTAAACCTCCGGCAGACGGTCGGTCAAGCTGATCATCCCTCCTGAGAAACCACCATAGAGCTTCACACCATTGGTAAGCGCAAAGGTCGCCGTCACAAGACCGGTGTACGCGCCGCTGCCCGGATCAAAATCCGGCTTATAGACCCCCTCAGCCACCCAAATCTGATCGCCGGACACGGCCACAGCCAACGCCGCTTGTAGTTCGGTAAAGGCCGTTGTCCAGGCAAGACCATCAGGCTCGGCGGCAGATGCACTTGCATCGACGTATATCACGCCAGCGCTCGCGCGCACCTTTGTCAACCCCGAATGTGCGCCCCCACCCCAAGACAAAAACACACCAGCTAAAGCCGCCAACAACACCGCTGCCACCAGCAACCAGCCCTTCGACCACGCGTGACTTTCCATCGCTCCCCCTTTCGATGCTTTACTGACCCCAATGTGTTTTGCTAAACTTTCTATGCCTATAACGCGCCAGAACACTTAGAGTTCGTAAAAATATAACTCCTGTTTTTCGCTCTAAGCCCCGTCCCCGGGGCGCTCTGCGCGGGAACCTATTCTTTTACACTCTCTTAGTTTTTCATGTTCAGGTCAGTCACTATAACGCGCGCATCAGGATGCCGCGCACTTCTGCCGTGGTAAGTTTGATAGGATTGCCTTTCATGCTGCTGGATGCCATCGCCTTCTCGATAACGTCCACGAAAACGCCAGCCGTGACGCCATACGTCGCCAGGCCCGGCACGTGCAGCGCAGCACACAAGTCTCGCACCCAGGCCACACCATCCGGCGCTTCGACGTCCCACTCACCGGTGAGAATCACCGCGATATCGTCGTAGCGTTCCAGGGCCAGGCTGTCCGGGTCGCGGGCCTGCAGCGCCCGCACATTGGCGTCCATCACAAACGGCAGCAGTCGCCCGCACAGCGCGCCGTGGGGCGCATCGAACATGCCCCCCAACACCCCCGCCAATCCGTGGACGGCGCCGAGTTTAGCGTTCGCCAACGCCAGCCCACCAAAGAGACTGACGAGTGCCATATCCTCGCGCGCCTGGACGTCCTTCCCGTTTTTGTAGGCCTGGCGCAGGGAATGCGCGACGTGCATCAGTCCCTCACGGCACAGCGTGTCGGTGAACGGGTTCGCCATAAGTGAAACATAAGGTTCCAATACCTGGGCAAAGGCATCCAGACCGGTGCTGGCCGTAAGCTCCGGTGGCATCGAATAGGTCAGTGCCGGATCGACCAGCGCGACGCGCGGGATCATCAACCGGCTGCGCAGACTCACCTTCCGCCGGTGCTCGCGCGAAGATTCGCGGGGCGAAGCCAGCACAGCGTTGGCGGTCACTTCTGCACCGGTTCCGGCCGTCGTCGGAATCGCGATGTAAGGCGCGGATGGCTGTGTGATGGGCTGCCCCCGTCCGATGACCTCTAGGTAGTCGAGGGGATCGCCGCCGTTGGTGAGCAGCGCGGCGACGGCCTTGCCCGCGTCGATCACGCTGCCGCCGCCGATACCGATCACCAGATCACAATCCGCCGCGCGTGCCTGTGCAGTCCCCTCGCGGACCAGGTCGGTCGTCGGTTCACCCGTGACGTTGAACGTCACGGCCTCCACACCGGCAGCTTTCAGGCCATCCAACAACGGCATCGCCCGTTCACCGCTACGCCCGGTGACGACAAACGCGCGCCGTCCAAATTCCGCCGCCAGAGCGCCGGCTTCCTTCAGCACGCCAGCGCCAAACACAATCCGGGATGCAGTCGCAAATTCAAAGCGCATCATTTACCATCCTTCATCATCTGGAAACACATTCGCGTACTTGATGCTAGATCGGGGTTCCGCCATCATCTCGGCGACAGTATCGCGCCATTTCTGGTAATGGGCGGTCTCCTTGTGCCGAGCGGGGTCGTCCGGCGTGCGATAGACTTCTACTAGCACAAAGCGTTCGGGGGCATCACGCTGTTGGATAACATCGAAGCGAGCAATACCTGGTTCCCGCACACTATTGCAAGCATTCTCCAGCGTTGCCGCTTTGAACGCTTCAACATCCCCTGGTTTTACGTGGACAAAAACGTGGACAACTAACATACGATACTCTCCTTTTCAAAACTCTCTTTAGTGGTGAACCAGTCACGGCCAAACTTCTGCCCCTTGACCAATCCACCGTATTCTATATCAAATATCTTATTTGACGACCGGTTTCAACGCGTGGTCCGCTCGGGAGCATTATGAAGTTTCAAAAATTAGTTCGGTAATGTGTATTTCGCGGTTTTGCCGACTGAAGTCGGTGTCCGACCAGAGTCGGCGACGTGTACACGCTGACTTTAGCCGGTTTTCCCCGGCGCATGCAAGTACCGGATTATTTTCTTAATTTTCATAATGCCAGCAAACAGTAGACGGAATAATGGACGTTTTTTAGAGGATTGGTGTGCGCCGGAGAAGAGGATTGCGTGGTTCCGGCGCGTTTTTATGTCCGCTAATACGCATTAACGGGCGTTTGTTGTGTCTCTTGGAGGCTACCATATACTAGAGAGAATGCAAGAATAATGCGCTCCACAATGAGTCTACAGTGACTGTCGCCTTCTTGTGCCCTTGTGAGCAATCTATCACTATTCCCCATCAATCCGCAAATACGTCACCTCGAACGCCTTCACCGCGCGTTGCTCTTGCAGCCGATTGGCGAGAGCGAAGGCATCGTTCATCTCGTACCGTTGGAAGATATCCAGGCCGCGATCGAGCAGGATTTTCCAGCCGGTATTGGTGACGATGTGGCGGGCGTGGAGGGTATCGGAATCATCATACGCCCAGGTGAAATGAATCCCCGCCGTTGCTACGGACGTTTGTATCTGTTGCAGGTACTCCTCTTGCCGGTCACCCTCGAACTCATCCCGAGCGGTCAAGAGGTAGACACTGACTTCTTCTTCGGGGGCCTTGGTCTTCGCAACGGTTTCTAGCAGCTCCATCATATTGCGCACCTGGAAAAAGAGGCGGATATAGGGATCGGTGACGGTGATTTCAGTCGCTCCCGCCAGGTAGGGGCCAAACAGAGCGTCAAAGGATACCCCGCGCTCGTTTTCTTCAAATGTACGGTGGCGTTCTTGAAGCTCGCCCTCATCGTGCGGGGAGACGGTCTCGGAGGCTGCTTCGGTCTCCAATAGCGAAGCCTCGCCCTCGCTACGCCCTGTACTGTAATGTTGGGGATGGAGCTTCTCTTCGAGTGTCTGTACGTGGCGAATTTGACCGTTGTTCCTATCCGTATACGCAAAGCTGACGGCGGGATAGGTCGCGTCGAGGCGCATCAACTGATCTTTGACGCGCTTGCGACCTTCGATAGCAAAGCGCAGCAACTCTTCGATTTCTTCGTGGGTAGCTTCGCCGTGTGGATAGAGCAATTTCATCAAGCCGGAGAAGGTCTTCTGGATGCCCGTGCGGTCACGGGTCGAGATGTCGCTCATCAACTGAAAGTGTTCGGCGTACTGTTGGGAGTAGTCGTGGTTGCGTAGGTGGCGCAGGATTTCTGCCAGATAGTCTACGACAAAGCCGTACCCATCGCTGAACATCTCTCCGCGAATGATATCGATCTCCCAGCCAGGGGCATAGAAGTGGAGACG
>JAFGSL010000114.1 GCA_016934645.1 Anaerolineae bacterium | reverse complement strand
TTGGTGATGATGATCATGCTGTTGGGCGTCGTTTTGGGTGGCTATATTTTCCCCCGGAACTCTATGCCAACCGCGCTGCAAGCTCTGGGGGCGCTGTTTCCGATGACATATTTCATCCCGATCTCACGCGGTATCATCAGCAAAGGCGTAGGAGCTGGGGCGCTATGGATTCCAATCGCCAGCATGACGGCTTACGCAGTGATTGTAATGGCGATCGCCTCCAAGGCGTTCCGGCAGGGGTTGGAATGATATGCACAAAGAGCCAGACTACAAAAGTCTCACGCGACCTGGGACTGAACAAAGACTCGCGTGGAACAATCGATCTGCAATTTGCAGTATACACTCAGACTTTTGTAGTCTTGACAACTTAGAGAGACAAAAACGATGACATTCAATTGGCAGCGCTTATTCGCCATCATCAAAAAGGAGACCATCCAAATGATCCGGGACTGGCCGACTTTGCTGATGATCATCCTTATGCCCGTTCTCGAACTGTTCCTTTTCGCCTACGTCGGCGACATGACGCTCGACCACTTGCCCACAGCGGTCGCCGATATGAGTTACGACTCCAGCAGCCGCGCCTTCATCAATGCGCTCGAAGTCTCCGGTTTCTTCGACGTCGTCCAGTACGTGGACGACGAAAATGCCGTCATCCGCGCCATCGATGAAGACCAAGCAAGTGTAGGCCTGGTCATTCCGCCGGATTTCGCGAGCCAGGTCGAGCGCGGCACGGCGCAGGCGCTCATCATTATCGACGGCTCCGATTCGTTCGTGGTGCAATCGGGATACAGCGCGGCGACGGCAATTGCCCAGGTGCATGGGATGGCGTTGATGCTGCAAACTGCCGAACGGATGGGCATGGCCGGGCTTGGGCAACTCCCCATCAGTACGAGCACGCGCATCCTCTACAATCCCAACATCGACGAAATCGTCTTCCTGATCCCCGGCCTGGCGGCGATGTTGCTGCAACTCATCGGCGTCAACGCTACAGTGATGTCCGTCGTCCGCGAGCGTGAGTTAGGCACGATAGAGCAAATCCTGGTTACGCCGACGCGGCCTGTGGAATTGATCATCGGCAAGATCGTACCACCTGTCGGCCTGATCGCGGTCGATCTCATTATCATCATCCTACTTGGTGTCTATTGGTTTAAGGTGCCCTTCCAGGGATCGCTCTGGCTATTTAGCTGGCTCTCACTCCTTTTCATCGTCTCCGGTCTGGGCATGGGACTACTGCTCTCCACGGTCTCCAAAAACCAGAAACAGGCGCAGCAGATCTCGGCCATGCTGATGATGGTCACGATGCTGCTAACCGGCCTGATCTACCCGCGTTCGACGATGCCGCCGGTCGTGCGCGCCGTCGGGAACCTGATCCCGGCGACCTACTTCATCCGCATTGCGCGCGGCGTCATTACCAAAGGCGTGGGATTGGCGTTTATGTGGGAAGATGTCCTCGCGTTGGTTGTTTATGGGACGATCATCGTCATCCTTTCATCAGCGACGTTCAAGACGAGGTTGGATTGAGAGAGAAAAACTGTGGTAGACTGGCAGAAACAATTGGAACTGCGAGTCATTTAGATGCTAAAACGGATATGGGCCGTCATCCAAAAGGAATTCATCCAGACGCTGCGGGATCACCGGACGCTCATCATTCAACTGGGCTTACCGGTCGTGCAACTGCTGATCTTCGGCTATGCCATCCGCACCGACGTGCAGCATATGCCGTTGGTCGTGGCCGATCAGAGCCTGGATCATGGCAGTCGCGCCTTCGTCCAGGCATTAACCGTTTCGGGCTATTTCGACGCTATCGATTACGTCGCCGGCGAGGCACAAGCCGTCCAGGCTATCGACGCGGGGCGTGCCCAGGCCGGCATCGTCGTCCAACCCGGTTTTGCGGCGGATGTGGAGCGCGGCGCGGCCCAAGTTTTGCTATTGGTGGACGGTTCGGACGTGTTCACGTCGCAGACGGCGTACAACGCCATTACCGCCATCGCCCAGCGCCACTCGACGGAGGTGCTGGTCTCCAAGCTGGTGCGGGCCGGCCGTCTGACCAGTGTGGAGAAGCTTTTGCCGTTGGACACGTGCGTGCGCATCCTCTACAACCCCAATCTGTCCGATCTGTGGTTCCTGATCCCGGGGATCGTGTCGGTTATCCTGCAAACACAATCGATCACCCTCACCGCCGCGGCGGTCGTGCGCGAGCGCGAGACCGGCACCATCGAGCAAGTCTTGGTGTCGCCCATCCGGCCTGTCGAGCTGCTGATCGGAAAAATCGCACCCAACATCGTCATCGCCATCATCAATATACTCACGATTCTGGCGCTCGGGGTGTTCTGGTTCGACGTGCCATTCCAGGGCGATTTCTGGCTCTTCTTCGGGCTGGCAGGCCTGTACATCCTTTCCGGGTTGGGCATGGGATTGCTGGTCTCGGCTATTTCGCAGAATCAAAAGCAGTCGCAACAAACAGCCATGATGTTGATGCTTATCGGGCTAGTATTGGGCGGTTTCATGTTCCCGCGTTACCTGATGCCACCCGTGATTCGAGCAATCGGCAACCTCTTCCCACTCACGTACTTCGTCCCTATCGCGCGAGGGATCATCACCAAAGGCATCGGCGCGACATATTTGTGGGAACAGATACTCGTCCTGATGCTCTATGTCGGCGGGATTCTGCTCCTCGCCACCCGGTCGTTCAAATCGAACCTGGATTGAGGGCCACACAAAGGTATGCGACACGGACATTGGGCGAACGGGCTACGCCGCATCACCGCGGTGATGCGGAAAGAAATGATCCAGCGTTTGCGGGATCGGCGCACACTGGCGCTGATCCTCGGCATGCCGCTGATCCAACTGTTGCTCTTTGCCTACGCCGTCAGCCTGACCGCCTACAACCTGCCAACGGTCGTCGCCGATATGAGCCTCGATCGCCAGAGCCGGGACTTCGTCGATGCATTGCGCGCATCCGGCTACTTCGACGTGCAATCCTATGTCGCCACCGAGAACGATGTGCTGCGTGCCCTGGACAGTGGCAACGCACGGGCCGGCGTGCTCATCCCGCCGAACTTCGCCGCCGAGATCGAGCGTGGCGAAGCCCAGGCGCTGGTCATCCTCGATGGATCCGACTCGTTCTCCGTCCAATCTGGCTACAGCGCGGCGCTGGCCGTGTCCCAAGAATTCTCGCTGGAATTGCTTGCCCAACAAGTAAACCGTCTGGGTGGGAAAATGCAAACGCAAGCCATCACAGCTTCGACGCGCGTGCTCTACAACCCCAATCGCAACGATCTCGTATTCATTATGCCGGGACTGATTGCGATGCTGCTACAAGTGCTGGCGGTGAATATGACAGCGCAATCCGTGGTGCGCGAGCACGAGCTGGGCACCATGGAACAGATTATGGTAACGCCAGTGCGTCCGCTGGAACTGATCATCGGCAAGCTGGCGCCCAACGTCCTGTTCGTCATCATCGACCAGGTGATGATCACGCTGCTTGGCGTCTTCTGGTTCGGCGTCCCCTTTCGCGGCGATCCGTGGCTATTGGCCTGGCTTTCTTTCCTTTTTATCTGCTCTGGCCTGGGATTGGGACTGCTGATCTCTACCATCGTGCGGACGCAGAAGGAAGCACAGCAACTTACCGCCTTGTTGATGATGTTCAGCCAATTACTCACTGGCTTCATCTACCCACGCAGTCCCATGCCGGTTGTCGTGCGCGCTATCGGCAACCTCATCCCCCTCACCTACTTCATCCGCATCGCGCGTGGCATTATCACCAAGGGTATCGGTGTGGAATTTCTATGGGATGACGTCCTCGCGCTGTTGATTTACGTTACCGCCACTATGGGGCTGGCGGCGATCACCTTCAAAAAGCGATTGGATTGAGGCAAGTTGCGAATTACGAGTTAAGAGTTAAGAGTTACGAACCGACTATATGACTGCATGACTACTGATCCAAACACAACTTTCTAAACGTCTAAACGCTTTCAGGAGAGTCGAAATAGTTTAGTTTCATATGTACGGATCAGTAATGACTATTGAACTAACGACTATCGGACGAAAGACTAAAAACTTATGGAAAGTATGGTAACGATTCAGACCAAGGATTTGGTCAAACGATTCAAGACCCGGCAAGGCGAGGTCACTGCCGTGGACGGTGTCACGCTGCAAGTGCGCCAGGGCGAGACCTACGGCCTCATCGGGCCGGACGGTGCGGGCAAGACGACGACGACGCGCGTGATCCTGGGCCTGTTACGCCGCACTGACGGTGAGAGCCGCATTATGGGCTTCGATTCGATGCATGATACCTACGCCATCCGCGAGCGCGTCGGCTACATCGCGCAGCAGTTCTCGCTGCCGCCGGATATGACGGTGATGGAGAATATGCAGTTCTTCGCGCAGGTGCAGGGCGTCAGCCCGCAGGAGCAGAAGCGCCGCATCCCGGAACTGCTGCAATTCGCCGGACTCACCAACTTCACCAAGCGTCTTGCCGGGCGGTTGTCCGGCGGGATGAAGAAAAAGCTGGCGTTGGCGTGCAGCCTCGTCCACGAACCGCGCGTCGTGATGCTCGACGAGCCGACACTCGGTGTGGATCCGGTCAGCCGCCGCGAATTCTGGAACCTGTTGGGCAATCTACGCGCCGAAAAGGGGTTGACCATCTTCGTCTGCACACCTTATATGGACGAGGCCGAGCGCTGCAACTGGGTGGGGCTGCTCTACCAGGGCCGGCTCGTGGCGCATGACTCCCCTAATAAGATCAAGATGATGGTGCCGGGCCACCTCCTGGAATTTACCCCTTCACACTTCGTACCCGCGCAAAAGCTAGTAACCAGTATGGAGGGGGTTCTGGAAGTTCAAACGTACGGGTTGATGCTCCACGTTTTTGTGGATGACGTGACACGACGGCAACAGGAGATCGAAGCCGCGATGAGCGCGCAGGGCATCACCTGCACTGGCATACGGCAGATCGAAGCGCGGATGGAAGAGGCATTTATTTCGCTTATCAGGAGACAACGTGCGTGAAGCGTGATGCGTAACGTGTTACGCATCACGCATCACGTATCACGAAAACACCAAGCAAACGAAAAACTTATGGAACAAAATACTATCGAAGTCCATAATCTTACGAAGAAGTTCGGCAACTTCACCGCCGTGGACAATGTCAGCTTCAACGTTCGCGCAGGGGAAGTCTACGGCTGGCTGGGGCCAAACGGCGCGGGGAAGACCACCACGATTCGTATGCTGTTGGGGCTGCTCACACCCACCGACGGTGAGTCGCGCATCCTGGGTTACAATCCGGCAACGCAGACCAAACAAATGCAAGCGCACGTCGGCTACATGTCCCAACTCTTCACCCTCTACAACGACCTCACCGCACGCGAAAACATCCGCTTTTACGGGTTGGCCTATGGCCTTTCACGCAAGAAACTGCGCCAGCGCCAGGCCGAAATCCTGGACATGGCCGGGTTGACCGGTCGTGAGCACACACTCACATCCAACCTCTCCGGTGGCTGGAAGCAACGCCTCGCCTTAGGCTGCGCCATCGTCCACGAACCGCGCGTTGTCTTCCTCGACGAACCAACCGCGGGCGTTGACCCTATCAGCCGCCGTGAGTTCTGGGGTCTCATCTACACCATGGCGAAGAAAGGCGTGACGGTCCTCGTCACCACGCACTACATGGACGAAGCAGAACTGTGCCAGCGCGTCGGTTTCATCAGTCAAGGGAAGCTCATCGCACTGGACACACCGGATCAACTGAAGCAATCCCAGATGCACGGTCACGTTCTTGAGATCAATACCGACAACGCCGACCGCACGATGCGCATCCTCAAGACTGCACAGGACACGGGGAAGCTACCCTTCGAGGAAGTCGCGCTCTACGGAGCACAAATTCATGCTGTCGTCCCTGATGCCGAAACCTACAAAGCGCCGCTCTGGTCGCTGCTCACGGATGAAGGCATCGACGTCCACAGCATCGAGTGGATTGCACCAACATTGGAAGACGTTTTCATCTCGGCGGTGAAGTAAACTCACACGCTCACACAATAATAACGTAGGAGTGATAACATGAAAAAAGAAAAACCAAAATCAAAGAAGTGGTTGCGTATCATACTGTTAACGTTCTTTTCGCTAGGGCTGATCGTGCTGATGTCAAAGCAGACACAAGCAAGCTACGACTTATGGCCCTCGCTCTTCAATCCGCAGACAATGGAGCCGGTAACGACCTTGAGTGCGTCCGGCACCATTCAGGCGGAACAGGTCAGCCTCGCCAGAGAGTTCGGCGGATTGATCGCTGCCATTCCGGTTGATGAAGCGGAGAGCGTCACCACCGGGCAAATCCTTGTCCAACTGGATACTACGTTGCTGGATGCGCAAATCGAGGTCGCCCAGGCTATGGTCGACATGGCCGAAGCGGGGCTGGCACAAGCGAAAGCCGGTGCGCGTCCGGGCGAGATCGAAACTGCCAAGGCGCAACTTTCCCAGGCACAGGCCGGGCAGCTCCTCGCGCAGCAAGCAGTCAGCGATACAGAAACCTTGGTCGCCAACCCGCAGGACATCGACCTGCTCATCGCCGTCACCCGCGCGCAACTCGTCTCTGCCGAGCACCAACTTGCCCGAGCCACAGCCCTCAAAGACGCCATTGAGATCGGCAAAGTGGAGTTCGAAAAAGCCTACGCAGAATACGACGGCGGTGGGGAGCACCGGTTCCCGGTCGCACAAGGCTCCATCGACGACATCACCGATGACATGCAAGATATCTTTCCAGACCTGCCGCCGGTCACGCTACCCGATATGCCCGAGGGGGACTACAACTTTGGCGATTGGGAATTGACTTTTGGTGACGGTAGCTACACGCTTTTCAAGTGGGTTAACATCGACTTCCCGTTGGGCGCTCAGCAACTACCCAACTTATGGTGGCAATCGTGGGTCGGCGTCAACGCCGCTATTGCGCAGAAAGAGGGCCTGGAAGCCAAGCTCGGCAATCTATACAGCCAGCGCGCCAATCCGCAAGCGATGCAAACCCGCGCTGACGAAGCCACGAGTGCATTGGCACAGGTCGACGCACAGGTCGGACTGGCACAGGTACAAGTCGACGCGCTGGAATCCGGGGCCACTCCTGAGCAGATTGCCGCTATTGAAGCACGCGTATATCAGGCCCGCAGTGGATTGGCGTCGTTGCTATGCCAGCGCGAGATGTACGCGCTAACTGCTCCTATCGATGGCGTTGTGATAGACGTCATTATGCAACCCAGCGAGGTCGCGGCAGCAGGCGCGACACTACTCACCATCGCCGATCTCAACAAACTGACGCTGACCGTCTACGTCCCGCAGAACGAACTTGGTCAGGTGCAGCTCGATCAACCGGTGCAGATTACCGTCAACAGCTTCCCCAATCGCGTCTTTGAGGGCTACGTCAGCCGCATCGCAGATAATGCCGAATTCACGCCTCGCAACGTGGCGACCCAAGAGGAACGCGTGAACCTCGTCTTCGCGGTCGAGATCACGGTGCACAACGAGAACAATGCGCTCAAAATGGGCATGCCGGCGGATGTTGTTTTCGGAGAATAGGAAGAATAGAACGCTGACCGTTTGACAATTCAATGATCAAACGCAATAAGGAGAAATCAATGAACAAAAAATACGGTTGGATCTTAGCTATGTTACTGATTATGATACCGTTATCGGGCTGTCTGCAGACGACAGAGGCCAGCACAGGCGCAGAATTGATCGCCTCCGGCACGATCCGTGCCCAGGAAATACGCATCGCCAGTGAATTCGGCGGGCGCATCGAATCGATCGCCGTCAATGTGGGCCAGCAGGTAACCGCCGGGGATGTCCTCGTGACGCTGGATGCGACACCGTGGTTACTGCAACTCTCTCCGGCCGAAGCTGCCGTGGTCGCCGCTCAAGCCGACCTGAACCTGCTCGAGGCTGGCCCACATCCCGCAGAGATCGCTGCTGCGCGTGCCAACGTCGCGCTAGCCGAAGTGCAACGCGACGGCGCGTACCAGGCCTGGCAAAACGCTTTGGCAGTGGTGGAAGACCCTCAAGAGTTGAATGCACAAATCGTCGAGGCTCGCACGCAAGTGGCATTGGCCGCCCAAGGCGCGGAACTCGGCAGGGCACAGCTTTCCAATCAGGAGATGCTGCACGGCATTGCGCCGGAGGACGGCGTCGAAGGGCAGGTGGCGGATTACCAACTGGTCGCCGCGCGGGAGGCACTTGCCAGCGCAGAGGCTGACGAACAGACGGCCCAGACGCTGCTCAATCAACTTCTGTGGATCCGCAACAATCCCCTCGGCTACATCGCGCAAGCGAACGCCGCTGAAGGCCAATATCATGTCGCCGAAGAAGCCGTCACCGTGGCGCAGGCCAAACTCGACGACCTGCTCGCTGGGCCCACCCTAGAGGAGTTAGTCGTGGCGCGCGCCAAAGTCCGCCAGGCTGAAGCCGAGGCCAATGTGCTACGCAAGAAGATCGAGCGCAGCACGCTTAACAGCCCTATCGACGGTAAAACTGCTCGCAGTTTTGTCGTGGTCGCCCAAGCTGCAAACATCGGTGAGTTGGTCGCACCTGCGGCGACCATCCTCACGCTGGCGGATCTCAACGCGGTGACGCTCTACGTCTATGTGCCGGAGGGGCAAATCGGGAACGTGTACTTGGGGCAGGCTGTGAAAGTGACCGTCGACAGTTATCCGGAACGCGTCTTCGATGGAGAAGTCGCCCGGATCGGGGATGAGCCAGAGTTCACCCCCCGCAACGTCGCCACGGCGGAAGAGCGCCTCAACACCTTCTACGCGGTCGAAATCCGCCTAGACAACACTGCCGGTGCGCTCAAATCCGGAATGCCTGCCGACGCTCAATTCTAGCTGTGTATAACGCAAATCGACACGGGCTTTGACCCGTGTCGATTTGCGAGGCCGTTTTTATGGTCCGAGTCGTGCCAGCAATGGCGGGCCGAGGATGATTAACCCCACCACCGCTGACGTGATGGCGATCACCAAAACCGCGCCCGCCGCCACATCTTTGACCAGCTTGGCAAGTGGGTGATAATCGGGACTGGCGAGGTCCACCAGGGCTTCGGCGGCGGTGTTCATCATTTCGGTGACGAGAACCATGCCAATCGTCAACGTCAAAATCGCCCACGATGTATCTGGTAAACGCAACCACGTCCCCAGGATCACGACGAGGGCTGTCGCCATGAGATGAATACGAAAGTTGCGTTGCGTACGAACAGCGTGGAGCAATCCTTCGCCCGCGTACTTGAAACCGAGCCAGACATTACCGTTACGATGAGGACTCAGATGATGATGACTCATAATATGAGCCTTCATTCGGGGATCGAAATATCTGCGCCGAGGGTCGTGAGGATAGCGCTCTGGGCCGCCCACATCGCAGCTTTCTCCGCCGACTCGGCATGATCGTAACCGAGCAGATGCAAGACCCCGTGTACCGTGAGCAGTTGCAATTCCTGCACCAACGTGCCGCCAGCGGCCTCGGCCTGCTCGCGCGCCCGGTCAATCGAAATAACGATATCGCCTAGATAACGTGGAAAATTGCCACTGCCGCCCGCAAATGGCCCGCGCGTGTCGTCGGCGAAAGATAGGACATCGGTTGGCGCGTCGACTCCGCGAAAACGGGCGTTCAAATCACGCAAAGCCGCGTCGTCGGAGATGACGACGACCACCTCGCATGCATCATGCACATTCTGCTGCGCCAGAGTTTCGATGACCGCCTCGCGCAACGGCTTGATGTCCACAGGTTCAACATGTTCCTCAACTTGAATATCCACAGTATGATGTTTAACTGACTTAACTCCACTACGCATGGCTTTGGTCCTTGCTCTCCTTTGGCTCAGGATATTGTACGCGCGGATGAAATGCTCCGCGCAGCAAATCAATGTAAAGCGATTTCACAATATGTAATTCCTGCATCGTGATCGGGCAACTATCCAACTGCCCATCCGCGATACGCTGCTCGAAAATCGAATTAACGACCTCCGCCAATTCCTCCGGCGTGGAAGGACGGCGGGCACGCGTCGCAGCTTCCGAGCCATCCGCTAACATCACCAGCAGAGTCTCGCGGCTTTGCGGCGACGGACCGGGGTAGCGGAATTGCGACTCGTCCACCAGATCGGTTTCACCGCCAGCTGCTTCAACCGCCTTACGGTAGAAAAAGCTCGCACGTAGCGTGCCGTGGTGCTCAGGGATAAATGCGCAGACCCCTGCCGGCAAATGATACTCGTGTGCCAGCTTAAGGCCATCCCGGATGTGACCTTTGAGCACATCAACACTGGTATAGGGATCGAGACGGTCGTGCGGATTGCTCAAGCCCTGCTGGTTTTCAATGAAGAAATACGGGCGCGTCAACTTGCCGATATCGTGATAGTAGGCCCCCACGCGCGTCAACAATGCGTTGGCGCCGATACGTTCGGCAGCCTGCTCCGCCAGGCTCGTCACCATCATCACGTGGTTGAAGGTCGCCGGCGTTTCACGCAATAACCGTTGAAGCAAGGGGTGGTTTGGACGGCTTAATTCCGTTAGGCGGAACGTCGTCGTCAAGTCGAACAAAGGCGCGAGCAGAAACAACCCCCCCACGGTCAATCCACCGGAGACCATCCCGGCGATCAAACACACCCCCACCTTGAGTAACAACGGCGCTGGCTCCGTGCGCACATCATTCGCATAGAAAACGAAAAGTGTGAGCGCCCCGAATACGCCGCTCAACAATCCCGAACGGAAAATGGTACCAGTCTGTTCATAACGCGGCAGCGTCAGTGCGCCGACAATGCCGCTCAACGCCACAAGGATTGCAAAGTCGAGTGATCGTCCGCAAAGCCAACCGCAAATACCACCCATGAAAGTCATCACCCCCACGGCGGAGGGCAATCCCACCGTGGTTGTCAAAAGCATCGCCAGCGCTGCGCCAGGGAAGAGATACGGCAGCAAATCGCCTGAGGTAATCAAAGCGCGCGCCAGGAACAAAAAGAGGATCAACAGCAACAACAAGAGCACTTCGGAACGCGCTTTAGCTAGGGCCTCATATTGGAATCGCCACAGATACAGACCCAGGCTAAACGTCGCCGCGCACGAGAGAAGGAGCACCATGCCGAAATCGAACCAGCTCCACTCCTGAGCCACCAATCCCAATTCGTTTAGCGCCTCCATATCTAACTCGGAGACGATATTGCCTTCGCGCACAATCACTTCACCGCTTCGCAGCGTATTAGAAGTGGGGCCGACCGCATCCCGTGCCTCCTGTCGCGCGGCTTCAGTTGCCGCTTCATCATAGAAGGCATTGGGGCGCAGAAAACGCTTGACCAGGTCACTCACCACAATCGCTTCATCCTGTCCCAGATCCAGTGCCACACGCGCAGAAACGCCCGTGCGTACGCTTGCCAAGTCCTCCTCACGGATACGTTGTTGCCGCATCACTTGATCCAGCAAGTCCAGGAATTCGATTTGGACGCGATTCCAGCTTGTATCAGACATTTTCAGGATAAGGTTCACCGTGCTCAGTGGCAAATCAGCCAATTCCGGCACAGCCAACGTCCAGGCATAACTTTGCGGTTCAGAGGCGTAGATGTCAGCGCGCAGTTCGCGAAGATAGGCCCAGACCTGGCGCGCCCGATCATATTGCTCCCGTGCGATATCGAAGTCCAGGGAAGTATAAACGGCTGACACTTGGCGCACGGCCTCGCGCTGCGCCTGCTCGGTGCGAATCTCGCTAATATAGGTGAAGTCCGTCGGCGAGCGGATGTCTCGCGGGGCCACATCGCCAGGGATAAGGCCAAAATCATTGGGGAACGAAAAAACCAGGATGAAGGCAGTTAACAACGTCAACCCAAGCCCAAACAGGACCTGGCGGAGGATAAAACCGCGCGTCACCTTGCGAGTCTTTTTCATAACATCATGATCAAACTATACAAAAGCACAAAGAGGAGCCCCGCACTGGGGCCCCTCTTGATTGAATGCGTGTTGCTAAAACGCCAGGGGTCAAGCGGAAAGCAAATCACGAACAACTTGACTAACCATACGCCCATCGGCCTTTCCCTGGACCCGTGGCATAAGCGATTTCATCACTTTCCCCATATCTGCCGGAGAAACAGCCTGAACCTCGGCGATAACTTCACGCGCGATAGTCTTCAACTCTTCTTCATTTAAGGATTTGGGGAGATAAGAACGGAGAATCTCGATCTGCACTTCATCGTCCGCGATCATATCAACGCGTCCAGCGTGGCGCGCCATCTCCAGGGCATCTTCACGACGGCGAACCTCTTTGCGGATCACTTCAACGATGGCAGCATCATCTAGATCGCCGCGTTGTTCGACTTCGGCCAACTGCACGGCGGATAACGCCATGCGCAACGCCAGCTTGCGCTGCTCGTCGCGCGCGCGCATCGCGGCCTGCAAATCGTGCTGAAGCTGTTCCTTAAGGCCCATACCTCACCTACTGCTAATACTGCTTGCGATTATCTTTGAGCGACGTGCGGCGGCTCTTGCGTAGTTTGGCCGCGCGTTTGCGCTTCCGCACGATGCTTGGCTGCTCGAAATAACGCCGCTTGCGAATCTCGGAAAGAATGCGGTCACCCTGCACCTTTTTCTTGAAACGACGCAACAACGAATCGAAGGATTCGTTGTCATCCGCAAAAACGTAGGTCACTAGTCTCACTCCCTTCGTGCTCCCGGTATCACCGGCTAGGATTTTATACTGCGGAGTCATTATAGCGTCTGAAAAGGGATTGTCAAATTACCAATCGTAGATTGTGACCAACATACGCCCATCCGGCGCGGTCAATTCGGTTGTTGTCCCACCAGGATAGGCTGATTTCACCGCCTGCAGTTCGGTAAGCCGCTCCGCGATGAAAACAAAGCGTGCCGGACTACTGACTGCCCCCGGCATCGCACCGGGCATCACGTCCACACCGGGCTGGTCACGCAACAGGAAGGCCAAGCCGCCGAAGTCCCAGTAGAGCACCGGCGGCCCGAAGAAGTAGATGGGCGATTGTTCGCCCACCGGATGCGGATACGCCAGGATAAATCGCGCGAATGCGGTTGCGACCTCCGCAGTGGGATTACCATAAGTCCGACGTGGTGTATATATGCTGAAGTAGAAGCCCAGGTTGAACAGAACTGCTGTCACCAAAAGTGCGCCTAAGAACACCGTTGCGGCATAGGACAACGATATGCGACCTGCTCCACGCCTTAGCGTCCGCACGGGCTGTGTGGAGTCAGCTTGTGTTTCCACGAACGGCGCGAACGTTCTCCGTCGTTGTGTCACCAACTGCCAGAGCGCCTCCACACCCCACGCGGCTAACAGCGTTGCCGCCGGGATCAGCAGTAAGCCACGCTGGCTACTCGGTGGATTCTCGGTCAAGACCCAGGCCATCACCAACGTGGACACAAACCACAGCAACGTCACCGCACGGGAAGGCCAACGCACACGCAGCAGCGCTGCGACAAAGCCAACGATCATAAAAGCCCCGGTGATGAAGTCCACCAACGGCAATTGCGGGTAATACCAGAAGGTTGGGTCAAACGTGAAATGGAACGCCGTCGCCGACTTCCACAGTTGTTGCAACAGCAATTGAACCGCCGATTTGTTTGTCAGATTCGCGGTCAGTGTCATCCAACCAGAGGTAAAGATATTCACTGCATTGTAACGCTCCGTCAGCGCCGAAGGATGCACAGTATACCAACCGAGCAACGGCAGCACAACGACCAGCCAAGCACCCACGAACAATGCAAGTCCGCGCCAGTGCCGGGCCAGGAAACGTGGCTCGACCAACATTCGCCACACGACAATCAGACCAAGCAATAGCGTGACCCAGCGCGCGCCGAAGTAGCCGTACCACCCCCCCCCCGCCACAAGACCAGCAAGCCCCCAAAGACTCGCACTCTCATCCGCGCGCAAGCGAGACGCCCGCACACCCCTATCTCCAGAAGAGTAGCGATAGGGGTGCATCGCCAGCCACACCAGCCAGAGCACCAATGTACCGATCAGTGGATCGAAGATCTGGTTGGAAGCCAGACGGCTATAATGGATGTGATAGTGCGAGACAGTAAGGAGCAATGCCGTCACCCAACCCACACGTCGCCCACCGAGTGTCCGCGCCAGCAAGAAGGTTATCAGCACAGTAACTGTCCCCGCCAACGCTGAGAGCATCCGCCCGCCTGCGACCGTCGCGCCAAAAAACCGCATCGCCACCCCATACACCAGAAACGACATCGTCGGGACAGAATACCAACCGGTGGCAAAAGGATTATCGAGCGGGCGCTCGATAAAATGTAGGCCATCCAACAACTGCGTACCTTCATCACCGCCGAGGTTCACCGGAATCCGGCCCAGCGCCACACACCGCACCAGGAACGCGACGAGCAGCAAAGCCACCAGCCCATATCGCTCTAGTTTGGGGAAATCGACATCGGGTTTGTTGCGTAGCAGCGGGAGGAGCAATGTGACGGCAAAATACGCCGCAGCGAACAGCCACCAAAGGAAGAGCGCGGTGTAATCGCGGGAGATAACTTCCCGGCGGGCTGCCAGGGCAACGGTCGCCGCCACAAGGAGCGTCCCTACACGCCCCCACCCGGCAATCGTGCGCGGTAGGAGATCCTCCAGGTGTAGCACTGAGCCTTTTTCGCGCGTGACGATGCGCGAAAGACGCCATACCAGCCCTAAAGCGGCAAGACCCAACAGCAAAAAAGCGTCCCACACGTAATGGTGGGACGCCAGAAGACAAGTCGCTATCAAGAGCAAAACAAACGCGAGCGCGGTGAACCCCATTGACCTTTATCTACCCGGCTTGAAAAAGAACATACGCTAAACCGTCAGGCGTGACAGAGCTGGGCAATCTGATCCACCGTGGCGCGCGCGTGATGGCGCATCAGGCCCAAAGGCGCAGACCCGCGCACCGCGACGCCCATGATGGCATTGACCTCCACACTCAGCGCGTAAAGCATATAATCGCCCCCCGCGATGCTCTGCTCGAAGCGGACCTGTTCGCGACCCAAAATGCGCGCAACCTCGGCGGAAGTGCGCCAACCGTGGATAATCGCCCGCGAGATGGACTCGGCCTCAAGCTGATCCAGACCGCCCACCCACGTCAACAAACCGCCACCAAACGTCAGTAACACCGCATCGGCACCCACGTCGTTAAGCAGAACGTTCATCGCCTGCTCGACTTCCAGCCGGTGGACAACGAAGGCATCATAGGAGATACCATAACCCGCCTCTTCTTCTGGGGTGACGGATGGAACCCGGGCAGCAACTGGCGGCACAGGCGCTTCCCGGACATGAGCGGGCTTTGGAGCGGGTGGTCTAGCTGGCTTGACCGTCTCGGATGGTTTAGGCGGCCTGGGTGCTTCCGCACGCGGCGCAATCTTGATGGGCGGTTCAACACCAATCTCCGGCCCGAAGATGTTCGCATCCGGCGACGGTACGGACGCCACAGCAGATGACGCTGGCGCACTCGTTCCCGCCGGCGGTGTCTCCGCACGTACAGCAGAAGCAACACCATCCTTGGGTGCGCCAAGTGCCGCCTGAATCAGTTCGGGAAGTTCGGGCAAGAAAAAGGGCTTGGGTAGCACGCCTTGCACGGTGATCTCCGAGGCACGGAGAGAGAGCGTTTCGCCCATCAACGGAATCAACATTAACCGCATCGACGGGTCTGTCTTCCGCAATGCCTGCGCTAACTCAATCGCGTCCGGATTGGCTAAAGCCATATCTAGTATCGTAAGATCGAGGTGCTGTCGCCGGGCCAACATCAGCGCGTCCGCGCCACGCAAACACGTATCGACTGTATAGCCCTCGCGCTTTAATTCCTCGGATAACAAAACCGCAAAAGGCTCATTGGGATCCACAACCAGGATGTGCATAAATCTACCCTCGAGTTGTCCTCTATTACCAGTAAAGAGTACTTGGACATGATTCGTATGTGGGTTTTGTAGTTCACGAATCACGCATCACTTTTCACGACCTATGTTTCCCGTATTGTAATAGCGGCACGGGAAAAGGCAAATTGCGTGGTAGAATAAGTTCAGGGAGACGATGCAATGAAACGACCCACCACTCACACCAAACACTACGGCTGGCTGATCCTGCTGTTGATCACAATCGTGCACGCGTCACAATGCACACCCTACACACCGCCATCCGCCACGCCAGATATTGTCACCGAGTACCTTCGCGCAGCCGAAGAACACATCGCTGCCGGAGAATACACTGCGGCTGAAACCGCCTACCGCGAGGCTATCCAGGCCGCACCCAACGACCCACATCCAATCCTGGAACTCGCACGCCTCTACCTGCTGTGGCAGCGTCCACAAGCCGGACTGTCCGCACTCGATGAGGCACTTCGCTATAGTGCCTCATCGCAGGAAAATGCCATCTTGCGCCTGGAATTGCTGGCGTTGGCAGGGGATTGGTCTCAGATTACCGCCGAAGCCACCGAACGCCTGCGGGCGTACCCGGACGACGACACAGCCCTCGGATTACTCACCGAAGCCTATTTGCAGGACTACCAATGTGTCGCCGCCGCGACGATGGCACAACGCTGGCATGAGGCCGTACCCAACAACCGCGACGCATCACTCACCTGGAGTCTGCTCGCGTCGGACCCTCTACTGCTCTGCGAAACTGATGCACGTCTGCGCGAAACGGAGTTCTGTGCCCAGAGCGGTGACAGGAAAGATCCGGACATGGAAGTGGCTGCCGCACTCATCCGCAACGGCAACTGGCCTCTGGCCGCCTGCGTGCTCACACACGCCGTGTCGATGGGCACCGATGGCACGGTCACTGCCGAAATGCACACATGGCTCGGTGAGGCATTGATACGCGTGGGACGGCCCGCTGAAGCAAAGGAACACCTCGTCACCGCAACTACTCTAGCACCAGAAGCACCGCTCGGTTGGCTGTTTCTGGGGACGTACTACCTCAGCCAGCAAGAAACCGATGCAGCACGGGAAGCCTTGCTCTATGCACGCACCCTTGATCCGCTCAATCCCGCGCCGTGTCTGGCTATGGCCGAGGCCACGGCTCAAGCCGGGCGCTACGACGAGGTTGACGTCTGGATCGCCGCCGCCCTCGACAACGCGCCAACCGATGCGGACATCGCCAAGACCGCCGCACGCTTCTATCTGGAGCGCCATCTCATCCACACGGAATATCCCTTCCGCGCTATCGAGAGCGCGATCCAACTCGCGCCGGATGACGGCGAAGCGCAGATGCTCTTAGGGGAGTTCCGGTTGATGACAGGGGACAACGCCGGGGCACTGATCGCGCTGGATACAGCGGTCAGATTAACTTCCACCCTGGGACAAGCGCATTACCTGCGTGGACTGGCGCTGCAAGCCGCTGGAAGGGACAATGACGCGCAGAATGCCTTCGTCCGTGCCGCCGACCTAAGCTACCGGCCCTGATCCCTCTCCGCCCGTCTACCGTCTACTGTCTACCGCCAAAACAAACGCATCTTCGCCGGTAGGCAGCGACAGGCGCTGTCCATCAAGCACATACAGTCCCACACGGATCTCGTAATCGCCCGACGCGACATCGCCAGGGAGCGTAATGACCCGCTCATCCAGCACGACTTCTCCGATAACCCAGCCGGTCGTCGGACGCGTCCAAGCAGCCGGTTCACCGTCGCTTTGGACAAGCACTTGTCCCGTCGCACTCACCAGGTGGACGAATACACGGTACGACGTCTCCATCTCGGACGTCGCCTGCCAGGCCAGCGTCACCGTCAACACATCACTGGGCGCGACTGTATGTTCAGCGATGTCATAACCTGCCAATCGGATCACATCCCCGAAAACGACATCGGCCTCGGCAAAGTCGTCGGGCACGTCCCAGCGCCGCTCCGGTGCAACGACGCGCAGCGGAACTTCGGCTAGATCAGCGCATCCGGGCAAACCGACGCGCAGCACGTAGTCACCACTTTCGAGCGAGCCGGGCAAACGCACAATGGGTTGCCCAATCCAGCGATCGCCTAACTGCCACTGATCAGTAGACCACCAACTCGCCGCAGGCGGCAGATACCAGGTGTGCACCACAGTACCTTCGGCGTCTCGGAGTGTAACCGTCGTCATCATGGACATCGGCATCACGTCCATTGCCTCCCACACCCATCGCAACGCGACCACATCGCCGGGTATAGCCTGTGCACGATCCGTTGTCATCGACCACAGGCCCAACGCGCCGCACCGCTGCAGGCTTGCGTCCTCCGGCACACCGAGTTCGGCCACGGCCGGCGCGTGCTCCGGCGGCAGGACGTACACTTGGCCCAGCGCGAATTCCGGCCCTATCGGATTGCCGTCCGTGCCCAACACCGACGCCGGTTCGAGCGTGTCCCGGTCAAAGAGCGAGAGTGCCAATGTGTAGTCGCCGGGCGGCATGCCGAGCAACACGTCCACGTTGTAATCCATCCGCGCGCAACGGTAACACTCCGATCAATGTCGCCTGCGTAACCGGGTTTTCCCAAACCGGCCAGCGCGTCACTTCACGCGGCAGCAGCTCCCGGACGGCAGTTGTCCCGGTGAGGGATAAAGCCAACCCCAGTGCGCTACCGCCAATGCGCCAATCAGCAGCCCGCACCCACAAAGCGGCAGCCAACTGCCCCGTCGCACACTACGGTGCTCCAGCAGCGCACCGCATAACAACGCCAGCGCCAGCGTTGCCGGGGCCAGAAACCGCCACGGGAACTGAAGTCCGGCGAGGAACGGAAGCGTGGTCCATAAAGGACGCGAGACCTCCAACGATAGCAACGTAAATCCGCCTAAAGCGCACAATAACGCCGCCAAACGGCATTTGGCCCGGCGATCCCGGCCAGGCCACGTCGCCGGGCTCAACAAGGCAGACAGAATAAACAGCTTATAGCAACTGTCCACGACGCCCCCAGGATGTGCAGCAACGCCGCCACTTGTGCAGAGAGGGCTCCTTGGAAAATGAACAGCGGGTACCCGTACCCCCACAGGCCATTCCAGGGGCCCAGCGTGGCACGAGGATATCCTCACGTAACAATCTCTCGGCTTCGACTGCGCGCCAAAAGTGAAAGACGGTGTCGTATCCATTAGGAACGTTAAAGGTAGAAAGCAGCGGCTCGCCGGCAATTAGCGACACCAACAGAAGCGTCCCTCAAAGCGCCAGTACGCGCCAGAGCAGTGCAATCTGTTTCGCGCCAGAAAAATACTTCATCTGCGCACGCAATATGACGCACGCCCTTGTATGAACAGTGCGCCGACACAAACCTGGCAGCCGGATGAATACATCGTAGAAACGCGCAGTCTGGACATACCAGCCAATCTCGCACCGCGTGATTACCTACTTGGTGTGGATATCTACAATTCAGCTACGTTGGAGCGCATTCTGTCTGATAGCGATGGGGCGCAATGGGACGAAGCTATTTTGGATACAATAACAGTTGTTGCACCGTAACCATATTAGCTTCTATCCCGGTCGCACGTTTCGTACGTCGCCACTCACCCGCGATTAAACAGCCGATCGAGGATATAGTCAACGGCCAAAAAGAGCAGCACAGTCATCAACAGAAATCCCCACCAGGGCATATGGACGAACACCACAATGCGCAGCTTCTCCCAGATCAACCAAAGCGTAATCACCAGCGCGATAGCGGTCAGTGCGCTTCCTACACGTCTACGCATAAGCACCTCCAGAATACCTGAGGGGCTGTGGCCGATCTCCCGACCGTGCCACCGCGGGCACGGTCGAAGACCGGCCAAGCATTCCCCAATAATACCGCTCGAATACGCTGAAAATTCGCGAAGGCTAGTGGTCGAGATTGTCACGCCACAGCACAAAAGCGTCTTGCTCATCCGAGGTAAGCAGGCGGGTACCGTCGGGCGAGTAGAGGCCTACACGCAGCACATACTCGCCGGATGGAAGCGTTGCGGGAACAGCAATCTCCCGCGTTTCGATGACGACTTCCCCAACGGCCCAGCCGGTCGTCGGGCGCGTCCAATCGACCGGTTCACCGTCGCTTTGCACCACCACGCGGCCCCCCTCCCCCACAAAATGAACGAAAACACGATATGATTCCTCCATCTCCGCCACGGCCTGCCATGCCAGACGCACGGTCAACGTCTCGCCTGGGATGGGCGTCGCTGGATCGAGCGCATAGCCGGCCAGCCGCACGGCGTCACCAAAAACGGTGTCCGCACGCACGAGACCTGTCGGCACGCGCCAGACCCGCTCCGGTGCCTGGATATTGATGGGGACTTCGGCCAGCACGCCATCGCTGCCGGGCAGGCAAACGATCAGTCGATAAGTGCCACTCTCCACACCGCCGGGTAGGCGGATGATGGGGCGTCCCACCCAGCGTTCACCGGCAGACCAGCGATCGGTGGGCCACCACGCCGCTGACAGCGGTAGGGACCAGGTACGCGCGACGGCTCCGGTAGAGTCCAGGAGCATCAATTCTGCCTCGATGGCCTCGGCGGGCGTTTCGACGGCCTCCCAAACCCAGCGCAGCCCCACAACCTCGCCTGGCGCGGCGCTAAGTCGGTCTGCCGACAGTGTCCATAGCCCCAGCGCGCCGGACCGCTGCAAAACAGCTTCCACGGGGATATCCAATGACTGCAAAGTTGGACGTATCTGCGGCAGCGTCACCGTCAGTGTCCCTAACATCAACTCCGGGCCGGTCGGATTGCCAT
This sequence comes from Anaerolineae bacterium, assembly GCA_016934645.1. The sequence goes on along the minus strand of JAFGSL010000114.1, from coordinate 6,438 downwards.
CGGCTCCCAGGACAGAAGCCGGAGCCAGCGTCTGCTTATCAAACAGACTCACGACGATGCTATATGTGCCCGGTGGCGTTCCAGGAAGCGTCTCCACGATATGTGGATCGTAAGCGTACTGGCCTGGCAACCACATCGTCGTGGGCGGCGTCGGCTCGTAACCACGCGGGCGCACCGCACCGGCAGGACTCCACCGTTGCCCGTCCGCACCAATTAACAGGACAACGGCGTGGTATTCCTCAGTCGGGATGTCGCGAGCCTGCCACAGCAAATTAACTTGCAATTCGCCGTCAGCGGGCATTTCGGCAGCGGCGATGTCGTAGCTCAGGAGCGTCAGTCCACCGGAAAACGGTTGCGGCAACGACTGCGCCGCCGACTGCAGCACCGTCTGCGGCGCAACTTCAGGCAACTCACCTGCTGCCAGCCGAGAGTAGCGCAAGGGGTTCGCAATGCGATCCACAACAAGCAGTTTGAGCGCAAGCAGCAGCAATGAAAGCACGGCCACCACCCACGGGAAACGGCTTTCTGCAGGTACAGTTTCTTCGGTCGCAGGCTGGTCACTCGCGAGGGACTTGGGTCGCCACGTCGCCAGGCCGAACAGGAACAGACCCACCGCCGAGACGATGCCTGCAGTCGCCCACGCGGGCGTCATTCCAAAATACACGTCAATCGCGTGTTGTCCCGCAGGCACGGTGAAGGTCAAGAGGCCGGTTCGCGCTTCGGGTGCAGCCGCAACCGGCACGCCATCGATCTCTACCTGCCAGCCGGGGAAGTAGAAGCCCAGCCAACGTGCCCGGAACATCGTTGGGGTTTCGAGGGTAACTGTCGCCCGCAAAGAACGGTAATCCGCCGCCAGCACACGCGCGTCCTCCGGCAGCATACTCGCATCCAGACGCTCCGGTTCAGCGCCACGCGCGAAGGCATCGGCGAGCGTTGTATCCGCTGGACGCTCTTCCACCCAAATAGGGATATAGAGACCTTCAGAGTCGGCGCCAAGCCAACCCTGCTGTTCGTAGGTATAGAGGTCGGCCATTGTGGGATAGGACGCCATCGTGCAATAGCCTTTAGGCGGGTAGGTGTTGGGCCAGGAAGCGAAGGCTATGAGGATGATGGCGAGGTAAAAAGGTAGACGGTAGACAATAGACGGTAGACGGGGAGCGGGAGAGGGATCGGGGGTTGTGGGTTGTGAGTTGTGGGCTACAGGTGGGCGTGGGGTGAAAGCGGCAGCGGCGAGGAAGGAGATCGGGAGTAGGGCGCGGCCAACTAAGCGCCAGGGGAACTGGATGAAGGCTAGTAGCGGGAACGCTTCCCATAGCCACACGGAACCTGGACTGCTCATCCACAGGTAAACGAGCGCCATCAGTGCGAAGAAAACAATGGATGCTCGCACTTCGTTGGCACGCGTGTTTGCATGATTCCCCGAATCTTCATCAGCAACTGCATCCGCACTGGCATGCGCGCGTCGCCATCCAATGACGATGCCAGCAACCGCCAATGCCGTCTGGACGACACCGAGCGGGACACGCATCGGCGGATTGAGGAAGTCGGGGTCGTAAGGCGCGGGCGGCGTGAAAAGCACCTCGCGCCAGGAGACGAAATTGTGACGGAAATCGTTGTTGCGTGTGGTATATGAGAGATGTAATTGCACTATAGAATGCTCCGTCATCGCCGGGAACCAATACCACGCAGTCAGCAGTGCCGCCAGTAGCACAGCCACAAACGCTTGCGGCCATACCTTGCGCGCACGATACACCCATGCCAATACAAGCACATAGCCGCCCATCAGAGGCGCAAAGAGTAGTGAAGAGATATTGTGACTCAGAAACAATGCCGTCAGCAGCACTACCGAACGAACGAAAGAACCACGCCCACCGCCGAGGATCAAGCGGCGTACCGTAACCATCAGCCATGGAAGCAATGCCAGAGCCACCGATTCTGATATATTCCCGCGCCGCAAAACATCCAATAGCAAATAAGGTCCTAAGCCATAAGACAGCGCGGCGATCCACGCGGCACGCTCGTTGCCTGCTGCACGCCCTATGAAAAGATCGCGCGCCAATACATACGCGCCCCAAGCGGCGGCGATCAGACTGGTCGCATAAAGCAAACCTAGAGCGAAAGGTAATGGACAACCGATGTAATATAGAAACGCACCCACAAGATACGGCAACGGCGCATAATAATTGAAAATTGGATAGCCGTATCCCAGGGCCAGATTGGGCACCCAACGGGAGAAAATCCATCCCTGCCGCCACGCCGCATCGATAGCGGTGATACGATAGTAGTGCAGATCATTATCGTGGGTGCAGGGCAGCTCGGTCCCGTTCAGCAGCGGCAGAAGCGCCGGAAGCAGGAAGAACAGCACCACCATCAGACGCCACGGAGGAGCCAGAGTTCGTGTTTTCATCGTGGAGATTGTACCATAAATCGAGGGGTTGCACACTGAAAACGCGGTGAGACGATCAAGCCTCACCGCGCCAGGGGTTTGTCCGATTCGCGTTCTGCCTTTCAGGGATTCTTGCGCGACTCCCGATAGACGTGCCAAACACGCTGAAGCACCGTGATCCAGGTAAAGATAGCCATGACGATCAACATTGGGCGTACCCATCCGATGATGAGTCCCACACCAAACACCGCCACCCGTTCCAGGCGTGTCAGAATACCGACCTTGCAGTCATAGCCAACCCCTTCGGCGCGGGCACGCGTGTAGCTGACCATCACACTACCTAGGAGAACAAGAAAGACGAGGTATATCTCCAGCGCCGCGCCTTGCCGCAGCAACCAGGCGAGCAGGCCAAAGAGCAACGCACTCTCAGAGAGGCGGTCAAGCGTCGAATCGAGAAATGCACCGAAACGGCTTTTTGTGCCTGAAACACGTGCCAACGCGCCGTCCAACGAATCCACCGACGATGCGACTAGCAAAAACACGCCCCCCAACACCAAACGACCAGTGGCGAGAACCACACCTGCGCCGACATTGAGGAAAAATCCTATAAGCGTCACCGTATTTGGATGCAGCCCCAGCTTTTCCAGTATCCGCGCAATCGGATGCGTGATGAAAGTTGCTTGCGCACGCAAAAAGTCTGTCAACGTGTCGTATTGTCTAACCTTCAAGCGTTCCATCTATATTTTCCTCATCTGATAAAGAGATTCCCAACAACGTTTCCATAGTACATACCAGCTCCTGAAGCGCCGTTGGTTGATACCGATAGCACACCTCACGCCCTACCCGCTCCGCCGTCACAAAGCCGGCCTGTCGCAATTGCGTCAGATGCCAAGAGAGCAACGGCTGACTGACTCGCAACACATCCGCCAAATCCTTGACATTCGACTCGCGCGTCGCCAGTGCTGCCAGGATGCGCAGACGCAGCACCGAATGAAGCGCCTGAAACCCCTTTGTTAAACGGCGTAGTTCTTTTTCTGACTTGGCGGTATCAATCATCGTTCTTAATTCATAAATAACGCTTTATATGTTACTTACATCCTAACTCGAATGGGCAATTTGTCAATTTCCTCGACTACGAATATTTCTAACCATCCAGGTTAGACAGGTTGCCCAAAATGACGGATTTATAGTATAATAGGACTGTTACTGATCTGGTCTCACAAACCTTAAGCGATATCAGCATCTATAGGGTCAGATCAGTCGTTTGCTTTTCACTCAGCGTAAATGGAATCAACACATCCCGAACCAGATGAATGCAATGCGACTTAAGTTTGATCGAAAAAGCCATAGACTCTATCCGAAAAATCGTGCTTGCGAACGTTTCTGGTGCATCAACGGTGAATTTTCGGATAAGTACATAGACATCCACAAAACATTGCAGCGCTTGCTGCCCGCAGGTACGCACACAAGGGAGAAAGCTCTATGAAAGCTCTAACGCTGATCAAGCAATGGTTATCATCACCAGCCCATCGTTTGGTGCATGTCCTTCTCATTTCAATACTCAGCCTTGGTGTGCTCTGGTGGGCGATGCATGGTCAACCAGTAAAGGCAGATCCCAGCCTCATCTATGTGCGCACTGATGGCGATGACAGCGCGTGCACTGGTCAATTCGATGCGGACGTGACTGCAGCACCCGACTGTGCCGTTCAAACTATCGGGCAAGGCGTCATCACCGTCACCAACGGAGGGACGGTGATCGTCAATGCGGGACTGTATGAAGAGATTATCACGATCACCAAACCCCTCACCCTAACGGCAGGTGGCTTGGTGACAATGACTGCAGTATCCGGATCGAACAACACCCTTATTACTGTAGTTACAGACAGTGTCACGATTGAGGGATTTACCCTCATCGTCAACCGACCACAGGCTGTGGCAGGGATTGTCGCAGGGATCATAAAAACGGGCGATACTCAGGAAGTTGATGCCTTAACCGTTCGTAACTGTATCATCCAGGATAGTGGAGCGGGTGGCGTGTTCGATAATGATTATAGCCTTCCCACCAATGCTGTCGGCATCGCGGTCTTATCAAAAAATGATGGCGACGCCGAATCGGTCACCCTCGACAACAATCTTATTGAGATTAACACAACCGGACCCACTAACAATACCACACGCGGTATCTGGCTGAGCAAGGTCTATGGTGAGGTCACAGACAATGAACTTGACGGGCTGGCACAGGATGCGCTCATCCAGTTCTCATTCGGAGGGACCACGACCATCAGCGGCAATACTTTCGGAGGTGCGGGCCTCGACATCACCGAACCGAATACCGACCCGATTGTCATCACAAACAACACTTTCGCGCCTTGGACGTCGAGCTTTGCACAGTCATTATTGATTAAACACAACTATACGCCGGGTGTCACAATTAGTGTGATTTCCAATACCTTTAGCGGTCATACTGTAGGCATTCTCAGCGCGGCTTCTCACAATGTGACCATCCACGACAATGTCTTCACACCGGCACCTAACGCAAGCACATTTACGCATGTCCGTGCCAATACGGCCTATCCGACAGGTGGCGCGCAAAGCCTGTTGGGCGGGGCAAACTCGATCACATTCACCAATAACCTCTTCCAGAGATCGACCGCCGCCGGCCTCAATGGGACAGCCATCGAGATTTTGAACGACAATTCCAAAGATATAGTGGATTTCGACCCCATCACTATCGGCGGAACGCCATCCGCGGTGAACACCTTTGACTATGGCCTTGCCAGAACGGTATGGCTGGGCACAAACGTTACCTACACCAATCCCGCCATCAACGCCTACTGGAACAACTGGGGGCGTACAACAGTTGAAACGATCGAAAATACACTGTATCACCAACCTGATGATGCCAACCTGGCAAAAATCGATTTCTACAGCGTGACTCTTGCTGCCGATCCTCTTACCCAACGAGCAGATGGCTTCTCCCCCATCCAGACCACGGCAACGGTCACCGGGTTCTTCACACCGGGTAGTGGCAGCATCGTCTCTTTCAATGCGAGTTCGGGCACTTTCTCGCCTGCTCTGGTTGCGACAGACAGTGCTGGACAAGCGATGGCGATGCTAACATCCAACACTGTTGGGCCAACATCAATCATTGCAACAGCCGGCGTCGCGGTCAACCACCCTGTAAGCGCCACAACTATCGTCACGTTTACCCCCGTCGCCGATCTTACCGTCAGCAAGTCCAACGGTGTGGATCTCGTCTATCCCGACGACACCTTGACCTATCTAATCACAGTAACTAACACAGGCTTTCACACCGCGAATAACGTCGCTATCACCGATATACTGCCGGACTACACCACTTTTGCCGGCGCGTCCGACAGTGGCACAGAAATCGGCGGTGTCGTTACATGGTCTACCTTCAGCCTGGACGGCAACGGTGCCAGCGCCACGCGCCTCCTTACAGTGACGGTGGATACTCCGCTACACGGTGGGGTGGACACAATCATCAACACCGTCGAGGTTACAGACACGCTCGATATCAATCCTGATAACAATGAAGCGCAGGATATCGATGGAGTCTTTGCCGCGCCTGACCTGGCACTTACCAAAAGCGATGGCGGTGTCACCGTCCAACCCGGCGACATCCTCATCTACACCCTCTATTACACGAACACAGGCAACCAGGATGCGACCGGCGTTGTCATTGCTGAAACTGTGCCCGCGCATACGACCTTCGATAGCTCTGCCAGCACTCTCGGCTGGACGTGCCCCGACGGCGCACCTGCCGGAACACTCTGCACTTATCTCGTTGGCGATCTAGCAGGCGAAGATTTTGGGAATTGCACTTTCGCCGTTCGCCTTGTCAATCCATTACCGGCGGGCGTGACAGTCATTGAGAACACAGCATCGACTACTGACGATGGCAGCAGCGGTGCGGATCTCGATCCGACAGACAACATAGATACCATCACTACCCCCGTTGACGCCGCGCCCGATCTCATCGTCAGCAAGGACGACAACCGCACAGTTGTCCAACCTGGCGAGACGCTGTC
>JAFGSL010000724.1 GCA_016934645.1 Anaerolineae bacterium | reverse complement strand
GTATCTTCTCTGGATCAGCAACATCATCACCAAGTTCGACTTTGGGTATTCGTACACGTTTGAAAAACCCGTGGCCCAGGTCATCATGGAGCGCATGGGATACACCTTTGTCATCGCTCTGGCCGCAGCCATCTTCACTTGGGTCGTGGCGATCCCCATCGGTATCTTTGCGGCGGTAAGACAGTACTCAATTGCCGATTACGTGATTACCTTCCTGACCTTCGTAGGATTGGCCGTGCCCGCGTTCTTCCTGGCGATGATCATTATGTACATCGCTCTTACAAAGTTTGGCATCCGAACCGGGGGATTGTTTTCACAAGAATATATGGTGCTGCCGTGGAGTTGGGGGAAGTTTGTGGATCTGTTAAAGCATCTATGGCTGCCCATCATCCTCCTCGGCACGGGCGGCGTCTCCGGCACGATCCGCACGATGCGCGCGATGATGCTGGACGAGTTGCGCAAGCAGTACGTGACGGTGGCGCGTGCAAAGGGGCTTTCCGAACTCCAGGTCATCCTACGGTACCCCGTGCGCCTGGCCATCAATCCCATCCTCAGCGGCCTGATGTGGCTGCTGCCGTGGCTTTTCTCCGGCGGCATCATCCTTGAGATCGTTCTCAACCTACAAACAGCCGGTCCGGCGTTGTACGCCGCGCTGCGGCAACAGGATATGTATATGGCTGGCGCTTACATTTTGATCACGGGAATCTTGACCGCCATCAGCGCGATCTTTTCCGACCTCATGCTGGCTTTGTCGGATCCGCGCATCCGGTTCGGCGGAGTGGAGGGCGCATGAGCAACACAACCTTTCTGAAAAAGTGGTTCGATCGCAGCAAACGATCTAAAGCCGATGAAACCCATGAGGAAGAATTCTACCGAGCCGGGCAGTGGCAGCTTGTGTGGTGGAAGTTCAAGCGCCACAAGCTGGCTCAGATGGCAATGGTCGTGTTGGGGATCTTGTACTTTATCGCCATCTTTGCCGAGTTTGTCAGCCCGCACGACCCCTTACACCGTTTCAAAGAATACCTTTCCTTCTCCCCGATAAATATACACATCCGTGATACGCAAGGCAAGTTTCACACCCCCTTCGTCTATGGCATCATCAAGGGACGCGACCCGGTTACATTCAGACCGGTCTACGAGGAAGACACCAGCATCATCTATCCGATTGGGTTATTCGTGCGCGGCGATCCGTACAAGCTTTGGGGACTGATTCCAAGCGACATCCATCTGTTTGGCGTCGGGGGAGGCGAAGAGGCCACGCCCCTCTTTGTTGTGGGAACCGATACCATAGGACGAGACGTGCTATCGCGTATTTTCTATGGGGCGCGCATCTCGCTGAGCGTCGGCTTAATCGGGGTTGCCATCAGTTTCGTGCTGGGGCTGCTCTTGGGCGGCATCTCCGGGTTCTTTGGCGGTGTCGTTGACGAAATCATCCAACGGGTCATCGAAGTGATCACAACACTTCCCACGATTCCGTTGTTTATGGCGCTGGCTGCAGCGCTGCCTCGCGAATGGCCACAGTTGCGCATCTACTTTGCCACCACACTCATCCTCTCCATCCTGGGATGGACGGGCCTGGCGCGCACGGTGCGTGGGCGACTGCTGAGTATGCGTGAGGAAGACTTCGTGCTAGCGGCCCGGCTGGACGGCGAGAGCGAAGCAGCGATCATCGCCCGCTACATGATCCCCGGCTTTCTCAGTTACATCATCGTCTCGCTCACCGGGGCGCTGCCCGGCATGATCCTGGGCGAGACGTCGTTGAGTTTCCTGGGCATTGGCCTGAATCCACCGACGATCAGTTGGGGGGTGATGTTGCAGGATGCTCAAGATATCATGAACGTGGCCCACTACCCGTGGATTCTCTGGCCGGTGCCGATGGTGGTACTCGCTGTGCTCATGTTCAACTTTTTGGGCGACGGTCTGCGCGACGCCGCAGATCCCTATGTCACCTAGGAGGCACCATGTCAGAAGATAATGTGCTTGCCGAAATTAAAAATCTTCGCACTTACTTTCATCTGGCCGAGGGCATCGTTCGCGCGGTGGATGGCGTAGACCTGACCATCAGGCCGGGGCGCACGTTAGGCATCGTGGGGGAAAGTGGCTGCGGCAAAAGCATCACCGCGATGTCTTTGATGCAGTTGGTCCCTTCCCCAGGCAGAATCGAGGGAGGAGAGATCAACTATTATCGAACCGTCCACCAGACGGAATCGGCATCGACGGCGGATATCATCGAGATCAGCAAACTCAAACCCGACAGCCGTGAGATGCGCGCCATTCGGGGCAATCAAATTTCGATGGTCTTCCAGGAGCCGATGGCCGCCATGCTGCCCGTACGCACGGTGGGAGCACAGATCATGGAGGCCATCACCCTGCACCAGAATGTCAGCAAGACGGAAGCGCGGGAAAGGGCGATCGACATCCTTTCGCGCGTTGGATTGCCCAACGCCGACCGTATTGTGGATACCTATCCCTTCCAATTGAGTGGTGGGATGCGCCAGCGTGCCGTGATCGCCATGGCCCTGAGCTGCAACCCCAACCTGCTCATCGCGGACGAGCCAACAACGGCATTGGATGTGACGACCGAGGCGCAAATCCTTGATCTGATGCGGGATTTACAGAAGGAATACAACATGGCAATCATGTACATCACCCACAACCTGGGCGTGATCGCCGAGATGGCCCAGGAAGTTGCGGTAATGTATATGGGCAAGGTCGTCGAGGAAACCAACGTCGCGTCGATTTTCAGGCATCCATTGCATCCCTATACGCAGGCGCTGCTCAGATCCATCCCGCAGCTTGACGACGTGATGGCGCGCACCGGTCAGAAAAAACGGTTGGAGACGATCAAGGGTATGGTGCCCGACCCGTACAGCGTGTTGCCGGGATGTTCTTTCCATCCACGGTGCCCGCAGTATATGGAGGGCGTCTGTAACCGGATAGCACCCGAAGTCATCGAGGTGGAGTCGGGGCACATCGTCAGATGTCACCTGTATGCTCCCCGTTCGTCAAATGCGCAGACGGCGGTACCTACCGCGAAGGATACGACGCTATGACCGATCAAATCTATGCCCACAGCGAATCTCAAGTTATGGATACCCCCCAGGCTTCACCGCCTTTGCTCCAAGTCAAGGCGCTAAAGAAATATTTCCCGATCCAGCATGGCTTCTTCAGACGGGTCGTCGGCCACGTGAAAGCGGTTGACGGCGTCGATTTCACCGTCGAAGAAGGTGAAACACTGGGTCTGGTTGGCGAAAGTGGATGTGGGAAAACCACCACCGGACGCTGCATCCTAAAGGCAATAGCCCCCTCCAGCGGCGAGATATGGTTTCAAGACCCGAATATAGGACGGGTCAACATCAGTGAGCTAGAGCATGAACAGCTCATCCAGGTACGCCGCAATATGCGGATGATCTTCCAGGACCCGTATGCCTCGCTCAACCCCCGCATGACGCTGCTGGAAATCGTCGGCGCGCCGTTGCGGGCAATGAACCTCGCGCAGGGCAAGGAACTGGAGGATCGCGTGGCGGAGATGCTGCGCCGGGTGGGCCTGCGCCCGGAATACATGCGGCGCTACCCGCACGCCTTCAGCGGCGGGCAGCGTCAGCGCATCGGCCTGGCGCGCGCGTTGGCCCCCAACCCCAAGTTTTTGGTGTGCGACGAGCCGGTTTCGGCGCTGGATGTGTCGGTGCAGGCGCAAATCCTCAACCTGCTGCAGGAACTCCAGGAGGAAATGGGATTGACGTATATGTTCGTGGCCCACGATTTGAGTGTCGTCGCCCATATCAGCGACCGCGTGGCAGTGATGTACGTGGGGAAGATCGTCGAGAAGGCGCCCACGCACGAACTGTTTATGACACCCAAACACCCGTACACCGAGGCGCTGATGTCGGCGATTCCGCGTCCCGATCCTACCCCCCGCGATAAACGTATCCTACTCAGCGGTGAGGTTGCCAACCCGGCCGACCCGCCCTCGGGATGTTACTTCCATCCGCGCTGCACCTACGTCAAGGACATCTGCAAGACGGAAGAGCCGACGTTCGACGAAATCAGCCCCGGTCATTTCGTCAAATGCCATCGCGCCGCCGAACTCAACCTCAGCGGTGTGAGGAACCTGGCTTGACGTTGACCCGAATTTCATGCAGAAACTGTAGGGCGATTTATCAAATCGCCCTACGACTTTGAATTACGAATTACGATGACGAGTGTGTGAGGAGGACAGACTTATGACGAATGATTGGGAAAATCCCCAGATGGTCGGGCAGAACAAAGAACCTGCCCATGCCACTTTGTTACCCTACCAGGATGCTCAAAGCGCGCTTGCTGGTGACCGCAACGGGTGTGCTAATTTCAAACTGCTCAATGACGACTGGCAATTCAAATGGGCGCCAAATCCGGCCTCCGCGCCGGAGAACGTCCACGTGGAGCCGTTCGACGATGACGGCTGGGATACGATCGCCGTGCCGAGTAACTGGCAGATGCAGGGATATGGCGTCCCGATGTACACCAACGTCCAGTACCCTTTCCCTCCCGATTACATGCCGGAGGTCCCGAAGGATAACAATCCCGTTGGCTCTTACCGCACCACGTTCACCGTTCCCGAAGAATGGGATGACAAGCAGGTGTTCATCGTCTTTGATGGCGTGGATTCGGCGTTCTATCTCTGGGTCAATGGGCAGCTCGTGGGCTACAGCCAGGACAGCCGCTTGCCGGCGGAGTTCAACCTCACGCCGTATCTGCGACCCGGTGAGAACACGCTCGCGGCGCGCGTCTACCGTTGGAGCGATGGCAGCTACCTCGAAGACCAGGACTTCTGGCGGCTGAGCGGCATCTACCGCGACGTCTACCTCTTCGCCGCACCCGCCGTCCACATCCACGACTTCTGGGCGCAGACCGAACTGGACGCGGATTACCGCGACGCCACGCTCAACGTGCGTGCGGACATCGCCACCTATGGCGACGTGAATACGGACGGCTACACGTTGGAAGCCGCTCTCTTCGATGCACACGAATCACGAGTTACGAATTACGAATTACGAATTACGAATTACGAATCACCGATTACCTTCGCTATGCCGGTGACGAATCCGTTGAAGTGGTCGGCAGAAATGCCGAATCTGTACACGCTGCTGCTCACGCTCAAGGATACGGCGGGCAGCGTGCTCGAAGTCGAGCGCTGTAACGTCGGCTTTCGCAAGGTCGAAATCCAGGACGGCAAAATTCTGGTCAACGGGGCGGCAGTCTATTTCTACGGTGTCAATCGCCACGAGCATCATCCTGACACGGGGCACGCCGTCAGCGTCGAATCGATGATCGAGGACATCCTGCTGATGAAGCGCTTCAACGTCAACGCGGTGCGCACCTGCCATTACCCCGACGATCCGCGCTGGTACGATCTGTGCGATCAGTACGGCCTGTACCTGATCGACGAAGCTAACATCGAAACGCACGGCGTCTGGGACGAGCCGACGCGCGATCCCGTGTGGCTGACGGCGTTCATGGAGCGCGGCAGCCGCATGGTAAAGCGTGACAAGAATCATCCAAGCATCGTCATTTGGTCGCTCGGTAACGAGTCGGGGCACGGGCCGAATCACGCAGCGATGGCCAAGTGGATTCACGGCCACGATCCAACGCGTCCGGTTTTCTACGACTCGGCAGATCACGAACCCTACGTAGACATCGTCAGCAAGATGTACCCATCTCTGGAACGCCTCACCGAGCTGGCGGAGAGACCGGGAGAGACACGGCCCTTCATTATGTGCGAATATGCTCACGCGATGGGCAACAGCCCCGGCAACCTCAAGGAGTATTGGGAGATTATTGAGCAATACCCGCGCGTGCGCGGTGGATTCATATGGGATTGGGTAGACCAAGGACTACGGCGCACCACCGAGGATGGCGAGAAGTGGTTCGCCTACGGAGGCGACTACGGCGAATCCCCGCACGACGGCAGCTTCTGCATCAACGGCCTCATCTTCCCCGACCGGACGATTCATCCGGCGCTGTGGGAGGTGAAGAAAGTCTACCAGCCGGTACAGGTTGAGGTCGTGGACGCGCTGGCGGGCAAGGTAGAAGTCATCAACAAATACGATTTCTCCGATTTGAGCCACCTGGATATCACCTGGACGCTGGAAAAAGATGGAGAGGTCATCCAGCAAGGCCAACTTCCACGCCTGAGCACGCCGCCCGGCGGACGCGAGATCGTAACGATCCCAATCTCCCCCCCGCTGGGGGGGACGGAAGGGGGGGAATACCACCTCACCCTCAGCTTCACGCTGGCGAAAGCCACATCCTGGGCCGACGCCGGGCACGAAATTGCCTGGGCGCAGTTCGCTGTGCCGTTCCCGCCCCCGGGGACGGGGGCGGTGAGCGTGGATGTGGCAACGCTGCCCGCCCTCACCCTGGTCGAATCCGACACACAAGCGACGATGGCGGGTCCTGATTTCCAACTGGTCTTCGACAAGCAGACCGGAACGATAGCGACGTTGAATTATCAAGGCCACAATCTACTTGTGAACGGCCCAAAGGCCAACTTCTGGCGCGCGCCCACCGAGAACGACCTCACGATGGGGGGGGACGAACGCGCAGCACAGCGCTGGCGCGAAATCGGGCTGGATCACCTGGAAGAACACGTCGAAGCAGTGACGGTAGCACAGCCCGCGCCACAAGTCGTCGAGATCACTGTCAACTCGACGTGCATCCCCGACGCGGACTTCACACCGTCGCCTGCCCCGCCTGGACCGGAACAGCAGCCGGAGATGCTGGCACAGTTCCTCTCGTGGATGTTGGACAAGGAAATGTTGCAAGCCTTCTGCGCGCGCCTGAACGTTCCTTACGACACTTTACCGGGAACGATTAAGTCGGCCAAGCTCAAGAGCCTGATTGGGCATTATGCCTCGGAAAACCGGTTCCCGGAGTTAATGCTCGGCCTCTACCAGTTCCTCAAAGAAAATGCGCCGGACAAAATCCGGCCCGAATTCGAGGCAGCGCTCTTCCAGAAGCAGATGGGCACACCGGAAGCCAAAGCGCCCGCGCGCTTCGCATGCACCTATACCTACACCATCTACGGCAGTGGCGACATCGTCATCGAGCATCACGTACAACCCGACGTTCCCGGACTGCCGTTCCTGCCGCGCATCGGCCTGCAAATGACACTGCCGGGTGGCTACGAGCAGTTTACGTGGTACGGGCGCGGCCCACACGAGACGTACATCGACCGGAACTACGGCGCGCAGGTGGGTGTCTACAGCGGCACGGTGGACGAACAGTACGTGCCGTACATCGTCCCCGAGGAAAACGGCAACAAGACTGACGTGCGCTGGGTTGCGCTGACGAACGATGCAGGCGTCGGCCTGCTGGCGGTCGGCGCGCCGGAGGTGAGTGCGCATCATTACACAACCCAGAACCTGACCGAGGCGACGCACACCTACGAACTACAGCGCCGCGATGACATCACGCTCAACCTGGATTACGCGCAATCCGGCCTGGGCAGCGCGGCCTGCGGGCCGGGACGCCGGCCGGAATACCAACTCAAACCGGTCGAGATAACCTACTGCGTGCGTCTGCGGCCCTTCTCGCAGGCGACCGAATCGCCGATGGCGTTGAGCAAACACCAACTATAAAACTGAAGGGAATAGGGATTGAGGAAGCGACTCCCCAATCCCTATTTCCTAACCCCCATTCACTATCTTTAGGAGGCGCTATGTACATCGGCGTAGACTATTACCCCGAACATTGGCCGCGTGAGCGTTGGGAGATCGACGCGCACATGATGCAGGCCGCCGGGTTCAACGTTGTCCGCATGGCGGAGTTTGCCTGGGTGAATATGGAGCCGCAGGAAGGCCGCTTCGAGTTCGGCTGGTTGGATGACGCGCTGGCGCTGTTGGCGCGGCACGACATCCGCGCGATCCTCTGCACGCCGACGGCGGTGATGCCGGCGTGGGTGGCGCGCGC
>JAFGSL010000723.1 GCA_016934645.1 Anaerolineae bacterium | reverse complement strand
CCGCCGCGTTGGAAGCCTGGTACGCCGACACATTGGGGCGCAAAGGCGCGATCACACTGCAAGTACGCGTCGTCGGGCAACTGCCCGACGAAGATCGTCCGGCGTTCGGCAAGCGTGTCAACGAGATCAAGCAGGCACTCGAAGCAGCGTATACCGCGCGTGCGCAAGCCATCAAACACGCTGAGTTGGCCCGTGAACTGGAAGGTAGCGCCATCGATGTGACGCTACCTGGTCGCCCGGTGACGCCCGGACACTTGCACCTCACCACCCAATCGCTACGGCAGATCTACAGCATCTTCGGACGTATGGGTTTCGAGGTCTACGAAGCGCCGGATGTGGAGTTGGAAAGCTATAACTTTGACCTGATCAACATCCCGGAATATCACCCAGCGCGGGATATGTGGGACACGTTCTGGGTGCAGCAGCAAGTCCGCAATAGCCCGACTCGCCTGCTCTTGCGCACGCACACGTCACCGGGACAGATGCGCGCTATGCGCGAGCGCTATCCCGAACCGATCCGCGTGATCTTGCCGGGCAAGTGCTACCGTTACGAGCAAATCACCGCGCGCAGCGAGCACCAGTTCTACCAGGTGGAAGGGCTGGCCGTGGGCAAGAATATCACGATGACCGACCTTATCGGCACGCTGACCCAGTTCACCAATTTGTTCTACGGACCAGGGCACAAGATGCGCGTGCGCAGTTCGTACTTCCCCTTCACGGAGCCGAGTATCGAGGTCGATATGGACTGCATCCTCTGCGGCGGGAAAGGCTGCCGGGTCTGCAAGTACACCGGCTGGCTGGAAATCGCCGGCGCGGGAATGGTGCACCCCGTCGTGCTTAAGAATGGCGGCTACGATCCCGACGAGTGGAGTGGCTTCGCCTTCGGTCCCGGTGTCGAACGCCCGGCTATGCTCAAATACAACGTCAATGATATCCGCTACTTCTACGGCAACGATTTGCGGTTCTTGCGGCAGTTCTAAGAGGTGAACAATGAAAATACCACTATCCTGGCTTAACGAATATGTCGATGTCAAAGATATTCCTATCCAAGACCTGCGTTTCCGGTTGGACATGGCCGGTCTGGAAGTTGAAGGGATTGAGGCCATTGGTTACCCGGAGGCAGAATTGCCCTGGGACCCGGAGAAAATCCTCACCGCCGAGGTGTTGGCCGTGCGCCCTCATCCCGATGCCGACCGGTTGGTACTGGCCGAGGTGAATTACGGCGGCGTCGAAAACGAGATCGTCGTGACGGGCGCGCCGAGCCTGTACGAACGCAAGGGTGAGAGTGGTTTGCACCTTAAGGTGGCCTTTGCCTGGGAGGGCGCGACGCTCTACGACGGTCACAAGGAGGGCTGGTCCAAGACCAAGCTCAAGCCCACCAAAATTCGCGGCGTCCCCTCGCGGGCGATGGTGTGCTCTGAGAAAGAACTCGGCCTCGCCGAAGAACAAACGGACATCATCTATCTTCCTGACGACACACCGGTTTGTGTGCCGCTCGTGGAAGTGTTGGGCGACTATGTCCTGGATTTCCAGATCAAGGGACCATTCGGGCACTTGCAATCGGTCTACGGCATAGCCCGCGATATGGCGGCGATCTTCCACCGGCCGCTCAAGCGCACGCCCATCGAGGCCGCGCAGCGACTTGGGCTGACCGTGCAGGAACAGCCTGACTTCGTCGACCTGGAAATTGCCGATCCCGACCTCTGCCCGCGCTATACGGCGACGATGATTCGCGGCGTAGAGATCGGGCCGTCCCCCTTGTGGATGCAGATGCGCCTGAGCCGCGCTGGGATGCGCTCCATCAACAACGTTGTCGATATCACCAACTACGTGATGTTGGAGTTGGGCCAACCGCTTCACGCCTTCGACTACGCCGACATCCGCCCACGCCCCGGACAGGGACAGCCAGCTATCATCGTGCGGCGCGCCGCCGAGGGCGAGCAGATGGCGACCCTCGATGGTGAACTGCGTACCTACGACGGCGAAATGTTGCTCATCACCGACGGTGGTGGCCCGGTGGGCATCGGTGGGGTGATGGGTGGTCTGGACAGTGAAGTAAAGGACGACACTCAGGACATCTTGCTGGAGGCCGCAAGCTTCAATTTCATCAACATCCGCCGTACCTGCCAGACGCTCAAGCTTGCTACTGAAGCGGGGTCCCGCTTCGGCAAACGGGTAGACGCGGAACTGGCCCTGGTCGCCGCGGCCCGTGCTGCCGAGTTGATGGTGGAATTCGCTGGAGCGCGCGTCGATCAGGTTGCCGGTGACCTCTATCCAGGCAAGCCGGAACCGCGCGTCATCCACTATAGTCCGGCGCTCGCCGACCGTATCCTGGGTCTCGCCATCCCGCCGGAGGAGCAACTGCGCATCCTCGCGTCCTTGGAATTCCGTGTAGAAGACACAGAATCCTTACCCATACCGGGTGCCCCGGATCAGGGTGATGTGTGGCGTGTGACCGTTCCCTCCTACCGTCTGGACGTGAGTCTGCCGGTGGATCTGGTGGAAGAGATCGGGCGCATCTGGGGCTACGACCACTTCCCCATCACGCTCATCGAGGAAGAACTGCCGCCCTTGCGTCGCAATGTCTCCCTGGAGGAGGAGGATCACATCCGCGATATTATGGTGGGGCTGGGGTTGGATGAAGTCATCGTGTACTCGTTGATCGATCCCGAGGACGAGGCGCGGCTGAATCCTGATCCACAGGCGACGCTCGCATTGCCGGGGGAGCGCGTGATGTTAAAAAACTACCTCTCGCCCGAGCGTTCGCAGATGCGCCGCACACTGCTGTCCGGCGCGCTGCGCACCGCGTGGAGCAATCTGCGCTTCCTGGAGCGCATTGCCATCTTCGAGGTGGGACACATCTATTTCAAGATGCGTGAATTGGATGCCGATGCGCCGGATACCGGCGTGGACGAGCCGCGCCGCCTGTGCATCCTGCTCACCGGCCCGCGCCAGGGTCGCTGGTATGCGCCGACCGACCGCGAGATGATGGATTACTTCGATCTCAAGGGGATTGCGGACGCCCTCTTGCGCTCGCTCGCGCTGGAGGATAAGGTGCAGTGGGCCAAGGGCCAGCATCCGTCGTTCCATCCGGGGCGCTGCGCTGCCGTGACGGTCAACGACCGCGAACTTGGTGTCGTTGGGGAACTGCACCCACTCGTCCGCGAGGCTTTCGATCTGCCGGAGCAGCCCATTGTGATGCTGGAATGGGACCTGGATGCATTGCTCGATGCCGCGCGCCAGGCCGACGCGGAGAAGAAGATCGGCACACTCTCCATCTACCCGCCGGTGTACGAAGACCTGGCTCTGGTGGTGGATGAGAGCCTGCCTGCCGACGATGTGCGGCGCGCCATTTTGGAGGCAGGATACCCCTTGGTTACGCAGGCATTGTTCTTCGATGTGTACCGGGGCGCGCAGGTGGGGGAGGGCCGCAAGAGCCTGGCTTTCGCGCTGACATACCAATCGCCGGGCAAACCGCTGGATGAGCGGGATGTTGCCAAACTCCGCGAGCGCGTCATCAAGCTGGTGCAGAAGCGGATCAACGCTACGTTGCGCGGCGCGTAATACTTAGCCGTAGGGCAGGGTCATCCTGCCCTACGGTGTTTTTACTCTTTTGCTCTGGCCGAATCGCCGCACATATTCGGCGTTGATCGCAATTTGATCCTCATACTCAGGATACATCCCCACGATGACGGCGTCGTTGGGCTTGATCTGCCGGAAAGCGTCTTCAAACGCGGTCTCGACCCATTCTTGCCTGTCGCACAGACGGCCTGCCGCCAGAATTTTGAACGCGAGACATGGTTTGTCTGTTCCGCGCATGGCCTTATACATCCGGGGTGGATCGCTTTCCAGGTAGACCTCTTTCGGCGGCAGCGGAATGTGGCCCAGCAGCGCCTTGAGTTCCTCCGGGCTGCGGTGGCGCTCGTAGACGCAGCACATGAAGAAGTCCACATCCCACCCAGCCGAGACGATGTGATCCACCACATCGGGCATGTGCGTGGAGACGCCGACCATGACGCCCGCGTCGCGAATGCGCTTGCAGTAGTCGCGCGCCTTGTCGACCTGTCCCGTTTTCCAGAATACGTCGGTGACTTCGCCATGGTGCGCCACGCCGATGGTCCCGCTTGCAACGAGGCGTTCGAGCATCGTGGGATCATGCTTGTTGTCACTCGCCAGCCCGATGTAGTGCATTGTGCCGCCGTTTTCAACGTAAGTGTGGTAGGCCTCCAGGTTTACCGGGCCGGATTGCCACGTATTGATGCCCACCGCTTCGCACTGCCGCAGTGTCTCCTGGATGCGTTCTTCTGTGAAGTAACGCTTCATCTGCATATTGACAAAGCGTGACAGATGCGATCCGCCGTTGATCGGGTTCGCGCCGAGGATCAAACGCGATAGTGAATAGTCGCCAAAGGCAATGTGTGGCATAGTCGATGCTATTGTGTCAGGCATAGAGTCCTCCTCGATAACAGTTGTAGGTTACAGGTTGCATGCTACACGTTGGGAGCCAGAAAAATTCGTTAAAATCTGTTCAATCCGTTGAGATTTGCGCTTTTGGTTCTGTCAGGCTGCTTATGTGAAGACGAGCATTTCGTGATCGACGATGGCGGGAAGTTCGACGACGGCCCAACCTTCGGTGCTGTGGACGGGGAGCATTTGATGGCTGACCTGCAACGAAGCGCGCTGCGGTGTGAAGCCGTCATCCAAGCGTAGAGCAATACGCACCGGTCCGGCGGGTAACGACTCTTCGACGTAGCCGGGCCAAGCGCGGCAGGCGCTCAAATTGACGATGTGCAAGATGGAGCGTCCTTCCTGGCGATAGAGGTGACAATCGAGATATCCTGGCCCCTCGACAGAAAGCGGTAGTGTGTCACGGGCGGCCCAACGGACGGCGTTTGCCAGCAAGTCACCATGGTCCGGCAACCGCTGACGTCCATAACAGCGGCTGATATCAGCGGCAAAGTAGACGATCCGCCCGCCCTCCGGATGCTCCCGGACGATGATGGCGGGAATGTCGGTGCGCGGCGCGCGCATCCAACTGAACTCCGGTGGATAGATGGGGAAGGCAGGGACGTAAGTGGCGACCACATCAACATCCGCATCCGGCGCGGCACCTTCCAATGTGCCGCCAAAGGCTATGATGTCGGTATCGTCAAATCCCGCCAGGATAGGATGCCGGTTTACATTGTCCACAGGAGCATCGGGCTGATTCAGTTCCGGCAACAAGCGCAGGTAAGTGTGCGCCGAATGAACTTCCCAACTTGAGGTGCGCTCGCCTGCCAGACCGAAACGTTTTTCTGTACGATAAATGCCGAACAGATCGTCCAACGCCGGGGTGGGGCGCGGCTCGCCCCAGGCATCGAAACAACCGCTGCGCCCCGTGGCGACGAGGCTGCCGCCGTTGGCGATGAAAGTATGTAACGCGTCAGCCTGCGCGTCGGTCAGCACGCCGAGGTCGGGCAAGATCAACACGTCGAGGTGCTTCGCGTCCCGCGCGATGTGATCGGCGTGGACGGGTAGGAAAGGAATGCGCGCCTGCGTCAACGCCAGAGAGAAACCGCGCCAGGGAAGCTGCACCTTTTCTTGGATATGATCGCGTCCGTAAAAGTCGATGTTATCCTGTGACCAGACCAGCCCCACATTGGCGACCGGTTCGCGGTCGTAGAGATAGGCTGCATTATCAGCATGCCAGCGCATCAGCGACTCGACCGTATGGAATTGCCGCCGGTCATCCTGGTGCGCGCCCACGTGATGCCACCACGGCGAAATCCCCCCGGCAAAGCCCTCGCGCATCCAGAAACGGGTTTCTTCGAGCGGATTGGCAGCCTTGCGGAAGGGATGCACGCCACGAACGTAGGTCGCCATACTCTCTGGGATAATCTTGTTCCACCCCAGCACACCGTGCAACAGCTTCCCGCTCAGCCCGTTTTGCTCGAAGCCTGTGAGCGCATCCCGCGATTGCTGGTCGCTCATCATCATCTGCGACCGCGCGCCGATTTCCTTGAGGTCGCAGAAAGAAAGATGCGTACAGACAGGGTTTCCATTGATCATACCGAGCCAGAGGCAGTCTGGACCGCCGTGCGTTTGCGTCACACAATTGTTCAAGTCCCAATTTTCCAGACGGCACTGATAGCTCCACTTGATCCAACGACGATAGGCCGGATCATCCCAGTTGGCGACGGTAGGGAGTGTATAGCCGGTGTCGTCACGGAACTTGCGATGACATGATTCGCACTGGCATATACAATTGCGTCCCACGCCGGTCCAACTGTTGTCGGTAAAACCATCGGGATGGTACAAATCGATGATCTCGCGCAAAACATCGGGGAGGTAGACTTTGTAGTAGTCGCTGTTAACACAGGTGAGATAACGGTTGCCTGCACGGCGCGGCTTGCTGTCCGCATCGACTACAAACCAATCAGGATGTGCCTGGTAGAAACGTTCTTCAGCGCGGTTGGAGTCCATACGCGCCAGTACGGTCAATCCTTCTTCGCGGGCCAGCGCCGTAATTTCGCCGAAAAGATCGCGCTCTCCCAGGTGTGCAGCAGGGTAGTGCAGCGGAAAGCGGCTTGGGTAGTACGCAACAATGCCGCCCGCGTTGACGATGATGCCCTGCACGCCAGTGCGCCGCCAATAGTCACGCCACCACGCCGCATCATAGTCGAGCGGATCCAATTCGCTCAAGTTGGTCTGGCCCCAGCGCCGGGTGCGTTGGTACCAAGGCATGTGTTGTGATGTTTCCATCATTTCCCCTGAAAGTTTACTCGGATAGGTCGTATGGTACTCCAAATTGTCAAAGGCGACAATTAGCCATAGGCCTATAGGCCTGTGTTTTCCCGGTCAAGTGACCAGGTCGGAAACTCACCACAAGCACAGTGCAAAACCGGAACTATTTTGCGTAAAACAGCGTCAAAAGTATCGAACAGGTTTCAACTAGCAAAAGGAGAAAAATGATGAAAAGCAAACTGTTGGCACTAGGACTTTTAGGCTGTCTATTGCTTATCACCGGATGTAGCAGCCCGGTGAACGGAGCACTGTTTTCGGAAACATCCCCAGTTGACGAGGTGGTCGCAGAAACCGAATCTCCGATAGTTGTGGCGGAAGACAAAGGTATCGGGATGGCCAATCCGGCCTCCGTTTACTGCGAAGAACAGTGCGGCACCCTAGATATACGGGATTCAGACGCAGGCCAGTATGGCGTGTGTGTCTTCCCCGATGGCAGTGAATGTGAGGAATGGGCGTTTTTCCGTGGCGAGTGTAGCCCTGGCGCACCAGCACCCAAACTTGTCTTCGGCTGGTATGGACAGGTTATCACACCACCTGCTGATCAACCTTTTGAGAATTACTTGATGCTCAGTCCCAAAGAAGCTGGCAATGCCGGGCTTACGACCAGCGATGCAGCAGTGAAGGCTCAACTCGACGCACTGCGCGACACAGACAAATTGGCTCACTTCTGGGGGGCATTGATCTGTGAGGATACCGGCTTCGACGAAGAAACCGAATTCGGTGGATGCGTGTTCGACGTCACACGCTTGCGGGTCGATGGCCCCGGTGACTTTTTCGCGCCTGATCCTATTGAAGGATGGGCCGGCATCTTGGTTAGCTTGTCAAGCGAACCTAGCTCCGGTGGTGACGACGCTTTCATCCTGGAGGATCCGGTCTTCAAAATCCGGTACGGTCTCCACACCTTCGATCCTGCCGTAGCCGCACAGTTGGACAACCTGCGCGATCGCGATGTGCGCTTCTACGTCTGGGGAGAACTGACCTGTGGTGTTCCCGATACGAGCGGTTGCCAAATCGCTGTCACACGCATCGAAGGCGGCGAGGATGTGGCTCCCTTGCCAGAAGAGACACAACCTGTGAGTGATTGGATGGGCTTCATCGTCGGCACACCGGAAGGAGCACAATTCGATGACTACTTCGAAAAAGAGGGTTATGAGGGAGGGCAATTCGGCATCGAAAGTCATGACCCAGCGATTCAAGCGCAGATCGCAGCCCTGCGCGATAGCAACCAACAGGTCCACATCTGGGGAACGTTGACCGAGGACGTCCCCGACTTCAACGGCACACAGATCGATGTGCAGCGGCTCGAAGTTGAGGTATTACCGGAAGTTGAGACGATCACCGAACCGGTCGAGGACTGGGTGGGCGTCGTGCTGAGTAATCCAGAAGGCGCGCAGTTTGACGACTACTTCCAGATGATGGGCCAGAACGGTACACGCGTCGGCATTGCCGGATTCGGGGAGATCGGTGAGCAGCTCGCTGCCTTGCGCGATACCGGCACCGTGATTCACGTTTGGGGTATCGTTCGTCGCAATGTCCCCGATGCTTACGGTTCGCAGGTCGAAGTCACGTGGTTGGAAATCGAGTAGGCCGAAACGTTTGATCCTGAGCAAGCCCCTGGACCAAGTTCAGGGGCTTGTTACTTTTCCACAACCGTCGATGTCCACCCCAACAGAGCCGCTACTGCTGGGACCATGTCAGCAACGCTAGCCCGCCGGTGGCCTTCATTGACGCAGCGGGCCTTCACGACACTGGTGACAGTTTCCCGCAACCAGGTGATACTGTCGGCATCCCCACCGGGATAGCCGAAAGTCAACACCGTCTCGGATTCGCCCGGCAGCAGCCCGCCGTGTACGCCGCGAATCGGCGCGCCAAAGTAATACCCCTCATCCCCCTTGGCAATCAGGATCAAGTCGCCGCTGTTTTTAGCGGTCGCCACCTTTAAGCGATTGACGGCATCGACGTAGCCTAAATCGGGGTGTGCTTCCAGATAGTCAGCTAATGGCTGTGTAAGGCTATCGTTCACGTATACCTGGTACTGCGCCTCCCAGCCATCGCGCTCCACATTGCGAACGAGGATCAAATCCAGAGTATCATGCAGTTCCTCGGCGTAACGTCCCTGTTCGTTCATCGCACGAAAAGCCTCTGCCACGGGCAACACGTCCTCCGCATAGCGGGGTCGGTCAGCCCAACGCCCATCGCGGCGCTGGAGGTAAACATACGCCATTCCACCGTTGAGCCCCATCACTGCATCGCAGTTGGGATCTTCACCAGGAATGTCGTGGACATCCAATCCCAGCGCGTTAAAGACGTGCACCAACTCCAGATCGAAGGGAAAGCCCAAGCGCAGCGAATGACGATCATCGGGCACCGCATCGACCTGCCCATGGTCACTCACTAGCACGCAGAGCACGTTATCCAGCATCCCGTGACGCGCCAGTGCGTTCAGCAGCAACCCTATCTGGGGATCAATAACCTCGCGCAGATAATCCGGCTGGCTGCCAGGGCTATGCAGATGGCTGTGATGGTCGAGGCCCATAAAGTAAGTCATCAGCACGGCAGGCCGGTGGCCCTTCTCCAGATTGCGGATAAGGCGGTGGAGCATCCCGGCGTCATATTGTCCGGCTTCCATTCCCAACGCGCCACGCCCCTTCGTGAAACGCGCAATGTCGAGCACGTTGGGCGGCTGCCAGACATCCGCACCACGCGCATACATGTGATAGAAGACAGCCGTGGGCAGACCGCGCGTTGTCGCCATTTCGTAGATGGTGGGCGTTTCACTGTGCAAAAAGCGTGATGCCAGCCCATCGGTGAAGACAGCAGCGGCATCATCGACCGCCAGCGTGTCACCCACATCGAAACCGAAGTGGCGCGGTCGCCCGTTCGAGATGCGCCCGAACCGGTCGAAGCTCTCGTTGCCCGGGACACCGTGCTCACGAGGGTGACGCCCCGTCACAATGCTGGCCTGCGCCGTAAACGTGATGGACGGCGCAGTGCTCACCGCTTCCAGATGACACGCGCGCTCACCCTCGCGTCCGCCGACAATGCGCGCGACGTTCGGAACTTCGCCAGCCTCCAGCGCCTTCAAGAACACATCGCGCCGGAGGCCATCAACATCGATAATGACCAGTGAATGTGGTAGCTGCATATGCTTGAACTCTCCTCAAATCAGTGTACGTAGAGTGTACACAAATCGCCTTTTCAGTCTAGTGTTCTTTTAAGGTATGAATGACGGGTATGGTAATTCTAAGCGATGAAAACGGCCCGCACCAGTGGCCTGATATGCGCATCAGTACAACATACCAGGTGGGCATGCGCACAGTGGAACGGACACGCAAACGCCTTGTATAGGACGGTTTCCAGATAGCAGGGCACGGCAAACCGCGTGAAGTGTATAAAGAAAAGGTGTTTGATGGAGTAGTCGAAGCGCGATTAGTGGCCTTGCGATGTAGCGATCCGCCCAGTGGGCGCGCACGTTGGACACTGCAGTTGTTGGCGGATCGGATGGTGGAATTGAGGTACGTGGCGGCGATCAGCCATGAAAGCGTGCGCCAGTTGCCAAAAAAACACACTCAAGCCCTGATGGGTGAAAGGCTGGCTGATTCCTGATGCGGGCGCTGAATTTGTGTGTGCGATGGAGGAAGTCCTGGGTGTCTATCAACGTCCATATGATCCGCAACATCCGGTGGTCTGCTTGGATGAATCCCTGCGCCAACTGATTGGAGAATGCCGGCGGCCCTTTACCGATAGTCACGGGGCTGACGCGCCAAGGATTACCCCCGCGCGTGGCCTCGCAAACGGAACTTGAACAATATGTCACCGCGTGGTACGAACAGCGGAATGCCCAAGCCACGACGGTAGATTGACAGTTTACAACTCAAGATGCACGTATCAAACTCAAACGGCTTTACCCGCCATTCAACACTTGAAAATGCACTAGTGTTCTTTCAATATTAGTATGACGGGTAAAAGTGCTGCACAGGAAAATACCCGTCATTCATACCTTGACGGAACACTAGTTCTGCTGTTCCAGGATGGTCTCCAGTTGCTCGATCAGTGGCGGAAGGTCCTCCTGAATGATCGTCCAGAGAATGTCGAAATCGACGGTGTCGTAACCGTGGATCAACCGGTTGCGCAGATCTGCCACATCACGCCAGGGTATCTGGGGATAGCGGGATCGAAACGCCTCCGGCATTCGCACGGCAGCTTCACCAACAATTTCCATTAACCGCACTAATGCCAGGTTCAGCATTCTATCCATGTCAAGGTCTACCCGGGAACGATGGTGAACCATCTCCACTGCTTCCCGGGCGTGATCCAGCATGTAGTGCACCCGTACCATCGGTTCATGGCGTGACATAGAGTACCTCTGTTTCGTCGAGGACTTGTTGCCGGAAATACGGGCTTAGATCCTTTGCTGTGTTGAGATCAGCTTTCTTGCCAAGAATTTCTGACAACTCTCGCTGCATTCGGAAAAATGCCAGTCCTGGCGTGTGGCCTGGCTCAAACTCCACCAGCACGTCCACGTCGCTGTCGGGCGTAAAGTCATCGCGCAACACCGAACCGAAAAGGGCTAACTTGCGAATGAAGTTACGCCGGCAGAACGCTGCGATTTTTGCTTGTGGCACTTTGATCTTCATACTCATCGTTGCACCTCAATCTGGTTGTCACACAAAGGCAGAACGAATTGCCACTCCAGTAACATCTTTTCTCCATTATACCCTAATCTGCTTTCACATAGTAGACCTTTCCCACCTCTGTCGCAAAGACGATTGTGCTGTCGTCCTGCTGCACTACAATCGGAGCCTCATCGCATGTGGTTATTGCCCTTTCACTCGCCGCAACCCTACATTCCTCTCCCCGCAAAGAGCGAATCATCGCCTTAATCAGCTTGCCGTCTCGCCAGGCGATGTCCACCTCAAAGCTGCCGCGCACGCGCAAGCCCTTCACGCTACCTGTGGGCCAGCATAAAGGCAGCGCAGGCAGGAACTCGATCACGCCTGTGCTTGTACGCTTGCTTGTGTGGCTCTGCACGAGCATCTCCGCGATGCCTGCCGTCGCGCCGAAGTTGCCGTCAATCTGGAAGGGTGGGTGGGCATCGAACAGGTTCGGGTAGACGCCGCCCCGCTGCCAGTTCCCCTCGCTGGCGTCTACCGGCGTGAAGAGTTGCGACAATACTTTGAACGCACGATCGCCATCTTTGAGGCGCGCCCAGCAGTTGACCTTCCACGCCATCGACCAGCCGGTGCTCTCGTCACCGCGCAGATCGAGTGAGCGCTTGCACGCGGCGAACAACTCCGGCGTCTCTCGCTCAGTGATGAGGTTGCCGGGATACAGCCCGATCAGGTGCGAGATGTGACGGTGATGCGGGTCCTGGCTTTCCCAGTCCGCGCCTGCGCCGCCCGGTCCAGCCCATTCCTGGACGCTGCCATCGCGCGCGATTTTAAGCGGGTAAAGCCGCGCCCGTGCTGCTCGGACTTCAGCGACAAAGTCATCGTCGATACTCAGCGCCGCTGCGGCAGCTAGGCAGTTGTCGAAGTGTTGGGCAATGAGGGATATATCCTGCGCCGTCGCCAGCGCGGTCTGCGCCGCCACACCGTCTGGAGTGACGAAGACGTTTTCACAGGAGACGGCGGGGCACGTGACGAGGTTACCTTCGCCATCCTCAACCAG
Organism: Anaerolineae bacterium; assembly: GCA_016934645.1. The sequence continues at coordinate 10,404 of JAFGSL010000723.1, read as the reverse complement.
CCAATCCAGGCAGAATTCCGCCGCGCCTTTCATCAGTGGATAAGCCACGTCGTGCAGAAAAGCCTCGTCACCGCCGAAAGTGTAGTGCTCCCACAAATCGAAGCACAGCCACGGAGCGCTGAGTGCGAAGTTGGCCCACATTGGCTGCCCGCCGCCGTAGTTGCCCACCGGCGCGGATTGCGCCCACAGGTCGGCGTTGTGGTGGCTGCACCAGCCACGACAGCCGTAATTGGTCCGCGCCGTCTTCGCGCCGTTGACGCTCAAAGCGCGGATGAGGTCGAACAGCGGCAGGTGACATTCCGCCAGATTGACAATCTCGGCGGGCCAGTAGTTCATTTGTGTGTTGATGTTGAGCGTCCAGTTGCTGCTCCATGGCGGGCGCACCATGTCGTTCCAGATGCCCTGCAGGTTGGCAGGCTGTGTCCCCGGGCGGGAACTGGCGATAAGCAGATAGCGCCCGTATTGGAAGAGCAGGCTCACCAGGGCCGGGTCGGGATCCGCCTGGAATTGCTGGATGCGCTCGTCGGTGGGCCGGGACTCGTTGCCGAGCGACCCCAAATCGAGGCTGACCCGGTGAAAAAGTGGTTGGTAATCGTCGAGATGCGCTTGCAGCAGCGCGGCGTAGGGTTTGTCGTGGATCGCTGCCATCATCGGTGTGACACGCGCGACCGGGTTAAGCCCTTCGTGTTTGTCGAAGCCGGTGAAGCTCGTTGCCATGCAGAGCAGTAGCACGACCTCGTCTGCACCGGCGATACGTAACTGGTCATCCTCCGCCGTGGTGGTGCCGCCCGTGACGCGAGCGTCCAACAGTGCGGCGAACGTCAGCCCCTCGTCGCCGTAAATGATGGGGTTCTCGGAGGGGAGATAGCTCGGATCCACGTGTTGGGGGGCTTGGCCGCGCAGCATCAGGCTGGTTCCCCATGCCGTGACCCGGTGGTGCAGCGGGCTGTCCAACCTCACGGTGAAGTTCAGCGCGCCGGGGTGATCGCACGCCAGGCGCATCACGATGGCGTTGTCCGGCGCGGAAGCGAAGGCCTGCCGCGTGAAGGTGATGCCACCTACGGTGTACGTCGTCTCCGCTAGCGCCGTGTCCAGGTCAAGGGAACGGCGATAGACCTGAAAGATGTCATTGCCATCGCCGAATTCTAGGATCAAATCCCCAAACGGTAAGTAACTCTGATTGAATGGCCCCTGCATATGTTTGGATAGTTCGTCGGCACGGGCGTAGTCTCCGGCGAAGACGGCCTCACGCACCTGCGGAAGGTACTGCAGCGCTTCCGGGTTATCGCAATCGCACGGATGGCCCGACCAGAGCGTGTCCTCGTTCAATTGCAGCCGCTCGGTGGCGACGCCGCCGAACACCATCGCGCCGAGCCGACCGTTGCCCACCGGCAGCGCCTCGGTCCACTGCGTTGCCGGTCGGGTGTACCACAACTGGTTGAATCGGGGGGATACCATAATTCACCTCCTCGCCCATTGTACGGGAAATGCGCGTCAAGTTTGAATCAATGCGTAAACCTATCCGAGGATTCGACACCGATACGCTTGCGTGGGATTACAATCCCGCGCTGCCTCGGCAACGGCGGATTGTGATCCGCCAGAAGCGTTTGAAGAACAATTCAGGATAGATTCTTAATGACTCATTCTGGCAGATATTCGAAGTCGAGATCGATGTAGGGAACATCGTGCTCGATGCGGAATTTGCGATTTGTCATAAACTTTCCCACCCACGACTCCGTGTCGGCGGGATCGTGATAAGTACGAACCTCGGCGTAGACGCCGATTTCTAGCAGTTTGAGGAAATGTGGAAGCTGGCCGAGCCAGAAGCCACTGAGCGAGTTTTCGACTTGGTAGCCTTTGAGGTAGCTTTGCAAAAAACGTACGGTGAAAGCTTCGCGATCCGCCCCTGGATAGAGAACGAGCATATCGAATACACTCATCGCAATGTCCATCACGTACCAGCCGTAGGCGCAATCGTCGAAATCGAAGACGGTGATCGTGTTTGTGTCCACGTCCACGAAGAAATTGCCACCGTGCAAGTCCGCGTGGATCATCCCGTAGCTGTCTTCGTCTTTGGGCAGCGCCTGCACGATCTCGAAAATGCGCGCTTGTTTCTCCGCAACGATCGCTTCCGACGGCGGCAGTTCTTCCGGGGGATGGTAACAGTTGACAGCGGCATCCCACTCGGGGCGTCTGAGATCGGCGCTGGATGGTGTGTAGAGCTTGGCGAGCGCGTGCATTTTGCCGGCGGTCTGCCCCAAGCATTCGAAGAGTGCATCGTTCCACTGGTCGAAGGTAAGTTCCTCTCCCCGGATGCCCGGCGCTCTCTCGAAGGCCACAGCGATGTAGGTCTGCCCGTCTTGTTCGATAAGCTCAATCAAGTTGCCGTTTTGCGAAAGCACGGGCGCGGCGACCGAAGCGCCACCCTCAGCGAGGAAGTGCATCCACGGCAGGATGGCGCGCATTGCGGACAGACTGATTTCCTCGTTGGGCGGTGTAATCCTGAGCACGTAGTTCTTGCCATCTCTGGTGAAGCTGTAGACGTGGGTGACGTGCCCGCCCACCATCGGTGTGAGGTCAGCGGCAGGGACGCCATAACGCCGCGCAGCAACATCGATGAAGGGCGCGTTTGTAATTGTCTGCATGGTTTACCGCTTGTGCTCGATCTCTTCCAACTCGTGTGTTTTGGTCTCGTAGGGATTGGCGAACCGCATAATGGCAATGGGAACCAATATCAACACAGCAGCGGCGACCCAGAACCACTCCATCGTGGGGAAAGCCTTCAGCAGGATGGCAGCTAGGGCCGGTCCCACAACGTAGGATATTCGCGCCACTGTGGTTGTCCAGCCCATACACGCGCCGCGCCGCTCGGTGGGGAAGACCTCCGGTACGTAGACGACGATCCATGTGTAGGTGAATGAGGTGAAGAAACCGGTGAGGGCGGCCGCCACGGGCAAAATCCAGCCCCGACCAAAGCCCAGGACGACGAGGATCAACGACAGGCCAACACACCCGCCGATGAAGGCTGGCTTTCGTCCGATGCGATCCATAATCGAGCCGGCACCTACCCCGCCGATGATCGCCATCACCAACGAGGCCAGCAGCACCATCGACCACTGTCCCAGGGTGTAGCCGTGGAGGTCCATAAAGTAATAGCCGGCCCAGAAGTAGAGGAACTGGTAGACCAACCAGGACAACCAGATCGATGCAGCGATGAGGATGTAGCGAATGTCCTGCCGGTTGATGACGCCCACGCCAAATAGGTGATTCTTGCGGGTTCCCGCGCGGCGCTCGGCCTTGACAACGTTGTAACGGCTGGTTTCGCGCATAAAGAACCACATTACGAGCGCCGGAATCATCATCACGAACGTCACACCGTACATCCATTTCCAGCTCAGCCCCAGGACATCCATCAGGAGCGGCGGCAAGATCGCCTGCAGCGGGATTAGGCCTATGACGTAGACAATCGATACATATTTGGCACGTTTCTTAGCGGGTGACTCCTCGCTGATCGGGATCGACCACATGTTGGAGACCGTTGTGAACATTGCAATCGCGTAGAACACCATAAAGAGGTGCAATGTTGGGGTGAAGAGGACCATACCAAGTGTGGACAGTCCCATCAACAGAACAAGAATAAGAATGGAATATTTGCGCCCGATGATGTCGTTGAGACCATTCAGCAAAAAGATGAAGAATGTAGCGGCCAGGTAGAGCGCCTCGTACCAGGAAAAGTCGGAGGCAGTGATACCGTATTCTTCGATGATGTATGGAATCGCCGTAGTTTTGATCATCGAGATGTATTGGTCCAACACGGCGACCAATCCCATGAAGATAATGAGATAAACGAGATAATTTCTACTGCGGACTTTTATTTTGATACTTGATATTGCCTCTGTTGCTGCCGTCATAATATCCTCCTAATGATGTATTGCTAGTTGCTTGTTATAACCCCCAGGTGGTTCCGACGTTACGTCCGAGGCATTGTAACATACTTTCGTGAGGCGGCTAGACAGTTCTGTCTGGTGATCTCCCACATCTCACACAGAGCACGCTGAGATCACAGAGATTTCCATGCACAATATCGGAGAAGATCGCTATTGATATATGCTTATTCCCACTCGATCGTGGCGGGCGGTTTGCTGCTCACGTCGTAGACGACGCGGTTGACCGCAGGGATTTCGTTGACGATGCGGTTGGCGACGCGACCGAGCAGGTCATAGGGCAGCCGCGCCCAATCGGCGGTCATAAAGTCCTCGGTGGTGACGGCGCGCAGGGCGATGACGTGGGCATATGTACGTCCATCGCCCATCACGCCGACGCTGCGCACCGGCAGCAGCACGGCGAAGGCCTGTGCCGTCTCCCGGTAGAGTCCGGCGTTCCACAGCTCTTCCAGGAAGATCGCGTCGGCGGCTTGCAGCGTGGTGACGCGTTCGCGGGTGATCTCGCCCAGGATGCGCACCGCCAATCCAGGCCCGGGGAAGGGATGCCGCCAGACGAGTTTCTCCGGCAATCCCAGTTCCAGGCCCACCTGCCGCACTTCGTCTTTGAAGAGGTCACGTAGCGGTTCGACGAGTTCCAGATGCATATCCTCCGGCAGTCCACCGACGTTGTGGTGCGATTTGATCTTGTGCGCGCTGGCGCTGCCTGCGCTTTCGATCACATCGGGATAGATCGTGCCCTGTGCGAGGAATGCGGCACCTATTTGACGCGCTTCGGTCTCGAAAACGCGGATGAATTGCTCGCCGATGATTCGCCGCTTCTGCTCGGGGTCGGTGACCCCGGACAGCGCGTTCAGGAAGCGATCCGACGCATCCACCATCACCAACCGGACGCCCAATGCCTCCTGGAACGTGGCCTTGACCTGCGCGGCTTCGTCGCGCCGCAAAAGACCTGTGTCCACAAAGATGCACGTGAGTTGATCGCCGATGGCCTTGTGGAGCAGCGCCGCCACAACCGCGCTGTCAACGCCCCCGCTCAAGCCACACACGACCCGCCCGGCCCCTGAGCTTGTCGAAGGGTCATCGGCTTGTGCGCGCACGCGGGCTACGGCTGCTTCGATAAACGCCTCCGTCGTCCACGTCCCATGGCAGCCGCACACGGCATAGAGGAATTGCCGCAGCATGGAAGCTCCGTTGGGCGTGTGCTGCACCTCCGGATGGAACTGCACTCCGTAGACCTGGCCTGCGTCTTCGCCAACCGCGGCGAGGATGCCACCGCTACTGCGTGCCAGCACGCGAAATCCTGGCGGTAGCGCCTTGACACGGTCACCGTGGCTCATCCACACGGCCTGCCGGGCGTCTAGGCCTGCAAACAAGGGTGTATCTGCTTCGAGGATGTCCACTTCGGCAGGGCCGTACTCGCGCGCCGTGCCCGGAACGACCTGCCCGCCGAGCGTGTACGCCAGCAGATGCATCCCGTAGCAGATGCCGAGCACAGGCACTTCGATACGCGTGATGTAGTCCGGTAGACTTGGCGCGCCCGCGTCATAGACGCTGTTCGGGCCACCGGAAAGAATAAGGCCCACCGGACGGCGAGCCATCACCTGCGCTTCCGGCGCGTTCCAGGGCAGAATCTCGGCATAAACGTGTTGTTCCCTGACACGCCGGGCGATAAGCTGTGTGTACTGCGAACCGTAATCCAGGATGACGATGGTTTCTTGTGGGGTCACGGGGTCTCTCCTAATCAAACCACGAATCTCCACAAAAGAACAATGTTTTTTAGACAGGATTTACAAGATTGACAGGATGAAAAACGCTATATGCTAACCGTGCTAGACCCAATCTTGAAAATCCTGTTAATCCTGTCGAAAAACTTGATTCGTGAAGATTCGAGGTGAAATCTACTTGTCGTCGGCGAAGGTGATGGTGCCGTCGTCGCGCATTTCGGTAATGATGACCATCGACTCAATCGGGACGTCCAGCGGGTCCAGCAAGGCACGTCCGCCCTCGAATGATTTTTCGACGAGTGTGCCGATGCCGACCAGCGTGGCGCCGGCGTCGTTGACAATCCGGGCCATCGCCGCAATGGTTTGCCCGGTGGCGAGAAAATCGTCGATGATGAGCACGCGGTCTCCAGGGGATATGAATTCTGGGGACACCATCAGCGAAACCTGACCGCCCTTGGTGTGCGACGGCGCAAACTCCACGAACACCGGTTCCTGCATCGTCACCGGCTTGTGTTTACGGGCGTAGACCAGGGGCAGGCCCAGTGCATATGCCGCCGCCATCGCCGGAACGATGCCAGACACTTCAGCGGTGAGCACGCGTGTGGGATGCTCGTCTGCAAAGCGGCGGGCGAACTCCGCACCCACCTCTAACATCAACGTGGCGTCGACTTGGTGATTGATCACGCTGTCGATCTTGAGAATTCCGCTACCTAGGTTTTTCCCCTCGCTTAGGATACGTTCTTTCAACCTTTCCATGCCTTTTACCTCATCCTCCGCTTTTGCATTTTGGGAGACACGATCCCATGCCGGGTATTCTATCGCTAAACCCCGGCTTTGCAACAGGTGGGGCAGGGAAATGCAGAGAAGGGTCAATTGACTACAATCGCAAAGTTTCTATACTGAGAACTGGATGCTGGTTACTCGAAGCTTGATACTTGTCCGACAAGGGGTTAAACAATGGCTGATCTGTCTGTCAAATCACTGGGACTACAAAACCCGTTCGTGATCGCTGCCAGCCCGGCGACGCAGGGGGCGTATGCCGTCCTGAAAAGCGCCAGCGCGCACCCCGGCGCGGTGACGATGCGCAACTTCGGGCATGGTGCGGGCGATGGTTCGCTGGTGCTGCCCTCCACGGCGGACTTGCGGACGGGGAAACCCGCTATGCAAAGCCACGCGCTGGGCGCACGTCTGAGCGATCCTTTCGACTCGCTCGACGACTACTGCGCCGCCGTCGCGCACGTGCGCCGCGAGATGCCGCCGGAGGTCAAATTGTGGGTCTCCATCGGGCACTTCCACGATCTTATCACGCCCGGTAGGGACTGGCGCAGGGATTGGGTACGCGAAGCCATCGAGGTTGAACGGGCTGGGGCTAACGCGCTGGAATTGCACTTCAATACGCCGGGTGTCGTCGTCGTGGGTGGAAGACTCTTCGACTTCTACCGGCTGATCACCACCGTGACCAAGACGATCAAGCGAGCCGTCCACATTCCGGTGGTGGTGAAGCTGCCCGTGGAGTCTTGCGATCCACTGCGGGCAATGGAGGCTGCACTTCACGGCGGAGCCGACGCGATTGGTCCTACCGCGCGTTGGAAAGGCTTCGTCTTCGACCTGGACTGGCGGAGGTCGCGGGCCACGCCCGGCGGCGGCTACGGCGGCAGCGACGCGCTCCCCGTCATCAGCTACGTGGTGGCCGAAGCGCGCCTGAACGGGATCGAACTCCCGATGTACGCGGGCGGCGGGGTCTTCAGTTGGGAAGCGGCAGCCAAGCTCATCATGGCGGGCAGCGAGTGCGTGCAGCTCGGTTCGTTCGCCTGCTGCCTGGGGCCGCGCGCCGTCGCTAAACTGATCGCGGGCTTCGCCGCATGGATAGACAAAGCCGGATACGCGGACATCGAAGCCCTGCGCGGCGAGGCCCTGCACCTGCTCACGATGTCACCCGAAGTAGCAGACAACCGCCGGAGCAAACTGTCCACCGCCTACCGGGCCGCGCAGACGATCCCTGATCGGTGCACCGGCTGCGAGCAATGCCAGGACGTGTGCTGGTACAATGCCATTTCGATGCAGGACGGCCTTGCGGTCAAAAGCGACGCCTGCGTCGGGTGCGGCTACTGCTTCCAGGTTTGCCCGACTGGCGCACTCGAAGTTCCCGCTGGGGATATTCTGGCTTCCACATATGAATCAGCGAATCATGAATCATGATTCGCCGTTTGCAACTCTTAACTCGCAACTCGTCAAGGAGATACGCAATGTCTGACTCAAGAACCTTGTTTTCACGATTGGATTTCAATCATCCCAGATTGACCGAAGCCCGCGCGCGGCTGGAGGCGGGCGACGAGACAGGCGCATTACACGCCGTCATCGACCACTTCCGCACGCGCACGGAGCCGGTATACTTGTTCGACGAGACGGATATCGCGGCGTTCCACGACGATACCATCGTCGCCGACGCCGATCAGATTTGCGACCACTTCATCTACGGCTACGACCTCGGCCCGGTGATCGATTGGCACTTCAACCCGACGGTGGATTCGTCCCGCGACCCGGAGTGGATGTGGTCGCTGGCCCGGCACAACTGGTGGGCCACGCTGGGCCGCGCCTACGCGCTCACCGGCGATGAGAAGTACGCCCGCGAATTCGTCGATCAACTCAAGAGCTTCGTCGCCAGTTGGCCGATGGCGGAGCACATGAACGACGCCGACTCGCACATGCTCTTCCCCGGCAATGCGTGGCGCTCCATCGAAGCGGGCATCCGCATCTACACGATCTGGTCGCCGATGCTCGTCTACTTTCGCGCGTCCCCTTCGTGGGATGACGAGGGCTGGGTCTGCTTCCTCAACGCGCTGCACGATCACGGCGAGTTCCTCTGCCCGCACTACAGCAACCACAGCCACGCGAGCAACTGGCTGACGATGGAGGCGACGTCACTATTCCAACTGGGCGTGCTGTTCCCTGAGTTCAAGCAGGCCGCCGAATGGCAGCGGCTGGGCTACCGCCGGATCACCCACGAAGTGCGCTACCAGTTCGACCACTACGGCGTCCACATGGAGCGCACGCCCATCTACCATATGGTGGCGGCGGGCGCGTTTTTGCAGGCCTACCGCATCGCCACGCTCAACAACATCCCCGTGCCGCCCTACATGCTGCCCATCCTGGAAAAGACCGCCGAATACCTGATGCTGCTGGTGAAGCCCGATCTCACGCTGCCGATGATCGGCGACGCGGACCGCAACGCGCTGCGCGACCGGCGAGCGGACACCGCGCTCTACGAGGGCATGAACCTCACTACCGACGCGCGCGACATGAACGAGCTGCGCGCCTTCTTCCGCGTGATGGCGGAACTCACCGGGCGTGAGGACTTCTGTTACTTCGCCACATGTCGCCAGGAAGGGAGAGCACCCGCGCAAAAGAACTACTCGCTGCCCGATCCCGGCTTTCACGTTGTCCGCACCGGCTGGGAAGCGACCGATTCCTATGCGCTGGTCACGGGGACGCAGTTGGAGCGTGGGGAGAGCAGCGCGCACTCGCACTTCGACGCCGCGCACCTCGAGCTGCACATCGCGGGTGAGGACGTGCTCATCGACACCGGGCGCTACATCTACGGCAATTGCGCGTGGAAGGATTGGCGCGACTACTTCTACTCCACCAACGCGCATAACACCGTCGGCGTGGATGACCACATCATGGGCGCGGTTCCCGACACGCACTTCCGCATCCGCTGTCTGCGCACCTTCCTCCACCGCTTCGAACCGGGGGAGGATGTAGACTTGATCGAGGTGTCGCACAACGGTTACGCCTTTATGGACGATCCGGTCTTCCACCTGCGGCGCGTGTTGGCCTTCAAACCCGGCGTCTGGCTGATCGACGATGTGCTCACCGGCGTAGGCGATCACACCTACCAGCTCTCGTTAAACTTCCCGCCCCGGCAGTTGGAAGCCGCCACAGATGCGCCCGGCACTTACATCTACCACGGCGAGCGGATCAAGGCAAGGATTATGCCGGTTTTGCTCAACGGGCTGGAAAGCCGCGTGTTGGAAGGGTCACTCAAGCCGAAGGGTGGGTGGGTCTCCTACGGTTATGCCGTCAAAGTGCCCGCGCCGCAACTGCTCTACACCACCAGTGGCCCAGTGCCTACACGCTTCCTCACCGCCGTCATCCACGAAGGCGCAGGCAGTGTGTGTAGAGAAGCTGCCGATGATGATGCCATCCACCTCACCGTGAGTAGCGGCGGCAAGACGTGGCGCGTCACCTTCGGCGGCGAGAGCCAGCAGTGGGCTGTTTCTTGGGTATAAGTTTTCTCAACGGATGGAACTGACAAAAGCTCCACCTCACTATTGATACGCTTGCGCGGGATCACAATCCCGCGCAGTTGTGACACCAGCGGATTATGATCCGCTGGAAGCGTCCAGAAATAATCTCGAAAGGACATCAAATGACACAAAGAGCGAAAGTGGCCGTCTTGTACACGCAGCCGGAGACGGTGCTGGAAGACTACCAACGCTTGTTTACCCTAGCTGGTGGAGCCAAAGCGCTCGATCCTGCCGCTACCACCATCCTCAAGGACAACATCACCTGGCATTTCCCAATGCCGGGGGCGAACACGACGCCCTGGCAGCTTGAGGGCACGATCCAGGCGCTGCGCGGTGCCGGCGGGTTCGACGACCTGGTGTGCGTGCAAAACCAGACCGTCGTCACCAACGCCTTCAAAGGCGAGGACCTGAACCGCTACGTGCCGATTT
>JAFGSL010000722.1 GCA_016934645.1 Anaerolineae bacterium | reverse complement strand
TGGGAAAAGCTGAAGGAATTCCCGCATACAGGGTTGTTTATCGCAGAGCATACTGGCTTTGGGCATTATTTTTGGGATAACTATTTTCTGGAATTCCCTTGCACGTGCATTTGTTATGTTCTGTGCTACAATAAACACTAGAGGCGAAGCAGCGCAGCATCCGCTCCTATTTGATCTCTGTCAGCCTCTACCTCTTTCGTCTCCCGCCTCGCTATATATATACATAGATTAAGCACCGGGCTGACAATTTCCGAAAAAGTGTCAGGTTTTGCCAAAATCGTCGTATATAGTAATAGAGCGCTGGGCAAACACCGCTCAGCACGGCACATTAACAAAGTAATCTCCCTCTTATGAATTTACGTTCCACAAACAAACCGCCGCCATCACGGCCAGGGGATTCCTAAAGTGAGGCTTCTGAGCTTTAAAGCGAGGCTTTATGAGGTGTAAAAAATTACTAGTGAGGAATCCCCCTCCGAACGGAGGAGCCGAATGGATTGTCCCTATTGCCCGCGAGCGCCTGAGAGGAATCCCCCCCCGAACGGAGGAGCCTGTCCTGAGCGCAGCGAATGGGAGGAATCCCCGCAGCAAGGTTCTCGAACCCTGCCAACTCCCCACGGGCGAAACGATCCGTATAGATTGAGCGCACTTATTATGTTTATGAATGATATGGGTGCGTTTCAATTGAGTTAGCGAGCACGTAAAACGTAAAGATCACTTACGTTTCACGTTTTACGTTTTACGCAGACCTATGCTTCAACTGAGATGAAACACACCCGGATGATATGGCATCGTAAGCGCCAGCCTGGCGTGACAGGTGGTTGTGAACGGTGAGGCGGTTGCTGAGCGTGGGCGCTCAGAAGGAACAAATCATAGTTTTCAGATCAGGGGAGGTGCGAGATGAGATACGCAGTGAACTTAGGAAAGGCTGTCTCCGATCCGGACGACCCACGCCGTTATTGTTTGCTCTCAGCCGAGGAACAGCAGGCGTACGGGTGTGTGGAGACAGCCAACAAGTTGGCATCAGACGATAAAGATCTTCGGATCTGCGCCTATTGGCATCACGTCAAAACACACGGCGATCGCTATCGCCGTTGGGCTGCCAATCACGGTTATGTGGATCCGACAGCCGCAATCACCGACCCCAAAGAGCTTTCGGAAGAGGTGGTTGATCAGGCTTTGGCAAGATTTCGTAAAGCAGTCGATGAAGGGCGATACGACGTGGCTAAGGGATTACCGTGCCAGTACTTCAAAGCCATCATCAAAAACTTTCACCAGGACTTACGAAAACATACCGGCAGGCATCCCAGTTCGCAAGAATGTCATGCCTGTTGGGAAGGAAACGACGGCCGTTGCCCGCATTTTGGCGCAACAGCGCCGTGGGAGGGCACCTACCGGAAGTGTTATCGTTTTCCCATGGTCGCCAGTTTTGAACAGACCGTCCTTTTTGCGGTGGCCGGTTTACAGAATGATTGGCCCCCTGTCTTGAACAGCGAAGCCCCGGCGGGGATGACGCTGGATCGCCCGGTAGAAGAACAGGCCTTGGACTCGGCGATGATATCGTGTGTGCAGAAGCTTATGGTCGAACTCCCTCATGACCAACACACCGTCATTATAGAAACGTTCTTTAACCACCGGAGTTCCCAGAAGATCGCGGGTATGATCGGCACTTCTCTAGAAAATGTGTACCAACTGCGCCACCGCGCCCTCAGCACGTTGCTGAAGGCCTTGACCGGGAAACTGTGAGGATTTTAGAACGAGGAGTTGCACAATGGTAGTCAAATGATGTGAAACACCGCGAGACGTCACGTTCGGCGCCTCGCCAGCAAACACAAAAGTCCAGAGACCATCAAGAGCGCCGGACTATAAAGTGTGGACCGGGGTTCTTGATGGTTTCCCGGCTTAAAAGTCCCTTTTTTCCTTTGTCATTTGTTATTTGCCATTTGTCATTTGCCGTTTGCTATTCGTCACTCGTGGAGGAGTAAAATGAACATCAACAACGATGAAAACGAATCGCGGGCTTCGTCCATAACGCTTCAGGTACAGGCCTTTCCCTTTGATTCGCCCCTTGCAGAGCCGGAGACAGCGCGCGAGCGGTTGACCTTCTGCCAGGCCTTACAGCCTCACACCGCGCCGATGAGCCAGGCTGGCTGTCAGGTACTCAATCACCTGGACCCTAAAGTACAAGAGATTTGCTGGCAGTGCCGGGTCTGGGGAACAGTACAACGACTCTTTGCACAGCCGGGCTTTAAGCTCCCGGACACCTTGCAGGATATCGCCGACTTATTCGAGGTCACGCCCCCCTCCTGGAAAAACGGCGAAGCTCGACGGCTACGCCACATTTACCGGCACACCCTGCGCCCTCGCATACGGCAGCATTTTTCACTGGCGCAGGCCGCCGCCCTGGAACGCTACATCCAGCGTCTCATCGTTTTGCGCTGGCTGGACGTGCCTTACAAAGGCACGCGGGATCCGCATCTGCTGTCCCAATTGCTGAGTCTCCACACCCTGTGCCAGGGCCACGACTTGATGGTCTGGGTCGAGGGTGAAACGCCGGTCTTTGTGGTCGAGAACCGGCGCAAAGCCTTCATCGCCTGGATGATGCAGCGTATGCAGGCGTTCCTGGGATACGCCGAGCGCGACAAGACTTTGGCGGACGCCCTGTGGACGGCGTGGTTCACGACGCCGGATTTTGGCAGCGTTAGCGAGCGCACGCTGCCCCTGCCTGCCGGGGCAGAATCGCTGCACGTCTCCGGCGAGGCCTTTCCGGGACGCGAGGCTATCCTTATACGTGCGGGTGAAGTGCCGCCCCGGGTCGTGATTTTTGAGTCGCCCTGGGAGTTGGATCAAGGTCGCCGGGTGCGCGCGGCCATGCCACAGATCCCGGCTGGCATACCTCCCTCGCGCGTGTGGGTATGGGAACCGGCGCGTTTGACGCCTGGTCAAGCTCAAACTGTGCTGGCCTATATGACCACGGGTCGCGCGCTGCGCTACGCGCTGCTGCAAAAAGGGTATGAGCAGGCCGCCCCCCGGCTGGTAAACGTGTTAAAGCACTATTACCTGGAAGCCAGCAGCAGCGCGATCCACCACCTGGTGCAGTGCTACCAAAACGGCCAGATCGTAACCGACGATGGAGTTTACCCTCCTCCCGCTGAGAGCCCCGATATGCTACACAGCCTGGCACAGGTCTTCGCAACGGCCACCGGCAGGGAGATTCAGAAAAAATAGATTCCCTAAGACGCTCTAGCCCCCATCCCCGGGGGCGGCTTCACGATGCTCTATTCGGGGCCTTATCATTCTCCGCGCAAACCAGGATACTGCATACCATCCAAGCGGAATTTGCGGCTAAAGCCGCTTCTCAAATGGTGTTTTTCAATTTCGAGCGCAGCTCGAAATTGAAAAACACCCCTTTATGTTGCCACAAAACAAAAGCACACCCGCTCTGGGTCCTATTTCGGAAGACGTGATAGCGTTGTGTGCTATAATGAGGACGTAACATCAAACATTGCGCATAGGGAGAACACACAATGGAAAAGCAAGCCGTGGTGACTTATCCTGAGGGACTGCCTCAAGTTCTCAAAATGTCGGATGGAGAATTTGCCGAAGCCCTCGGTTTCTTCGCAGCGGCCAAACTGTTTGAGTTAGGGCGGCTTTCGGCAGGCAAGGCGGCCAACTTGGCAGGAATGGCGCGCCTGGAGTTTCTGCGCCGCCTGGCAGAAGTAGGCGTGCCGGCGATCAATCTACGTGACGAGGAGATTGACGCCGAGATCCAGGCTGCCCGAGAGTTGGCACAGTGACAATATGGGTTGTGGATGCCAGTCCGCTCATTTTCCTCGCCAAATTGGACCGGTTGGATCTGCTGCGCCAGGGCGCAAATACCGTTTGTATTCCCAATGCAGTTTGGGAAGAGGTGCGCTCAAAACCCGACACAGCCATTAATCCAAACATTATGTTCGGCAAACCCGTGATCCAGGGGACTCGGATTACAGTAGAGCATATTTTGCGTAAGTTAGCTGGGGGGATGACGATTGATCAGATTTTGAGTGATCACCCCCACCTTACCCCCGATGATGTTTATGCCGCTGCCGCGTTTGCAGCCGACTACATGGCACAAGAAGACATCATCTTCGCCGGAGCACAACTACAGTGATATAGAGTCGCACACAAAAAGGGCGCGTGTGCCTTTGACATACGCGCCCTTTCTTTATCTTAACTCTTGATTCTTGATTCTCTACTCCCTCTCCGTCACCCCCATCCCCTGCGCCGTCTTATGTCCCGTCCCGCAGAAAACGGCATAGTCGGCCAGCGCGTTTAACTTGCGCAGCCATTCCTCGCCGATCTTATGCGAGCGGATGACCGAATACTGCACAAAGCCGGTGAAGCCCACCACACGCTTGTTGGCCCCGAAGTCCACCAACTCCGTGCGCCCGCTGTAGCGGCTCACCGCGACGTGTGCCGCGACGATGTCAAGCAGAGCCACGTTGATCTGGTATTCCTCCGGCGCAAACTCGTTCCACCGATTGAGCCACGACTGGAACACCATCACCGGGTCGGGCAGCGGGTAGTGCATCTCCCGCGAGCGGAAGCTGGTGGGCGAGAGAAAACGCAGGCCGATGCGGGTATCGGGGCGGGCTTGGGTTAGCAGATCAGCATGGGGTTGCTTTGTTATACTCGGGCCACTTTTGGGGAGCGTCAATGTGTGATTGAGCAACTCAAGCTCTTTTGTCACTTGGATGCCATATGTTAGTGCGGGTTCCAAAGTATCATCAAGAAGCGTGACCCGTAAGACAGGCTGATGATTTGAATACACCAATGCGACCGTGAAGGGACGTGCCCCCTGATGATCGTGAACATCAACCGAAAGGCTATAATCGCCTAAAGCAAACCACTGATAAACCAGAGCATGCAACGCACGGCCCACATCACGGGGCAAAGCTGCAACCTGATCATCTTGTAATCGCAATTTCATAAGGTAGGGCATTGTCAATTCTCATCTTCGGTAAACGACAGAGTATCTTCCTCTAGCCATTGGACGAACTTCAGTTTAATGTAAGTTTTATTGTGACGTTTTTCTATATTATTAACTTCCACCACCATAGTCGTTCCCCAAATTGCATCTTCAAAAGCCTCTGCATCTTTCTTGTAGCACTGCTGTGCGGTTAGCTTAGATCCGAGTTGTAAAGGGGCACGCCAATCCGCAAACCATGCCGCAGTCCGAACAAGGGGGTTCAACTGCACAATGCCCATAGTGCCAGTAGCAACGCCTAAATCAAACTCTATACGATTAGCCTCCACCTGGGTCACTTTTCCTTCAAGTAAATCGCCGCGTTGGATGTCTGCTTCAGATGTCGGGTGTTTGATATCTTTTGGGGAAACACGTGGTAAGATAGGTTTTGGTGCTCTTGCTTGTGAACGCGGTGTTTGGGAGCGGGTGGTATACAAGGGTTCGTGTTCCTGGGATTCTTGCGTGGGCTTTCTGGACGATGCCTCCTCGGGTTCTCCTAACACACCAGCCGGTGTGGGCAGCACTGGTCGTTCTCTGAATTCATTCACATGTTTTTCAGGGATAATCTGCATATAGTCGTTGCCCTTAGGGCCTGGATAGCGTAATAGCCGCAGCAAGTCTTTAATGCGGGGCATCTCCGCCAACTTCTTACCTGAATCCTCACAAGCCCAAGTTTCAAATGCGGTGATCGCCTTATCCCAAGTCGCTTGTATCTTGGTCTCACAGATTTCCATACCGGTTGCCCAAGTATTATTTTCGTCCAAGAGCTGTGTGTAACGACTCTCACGGCTGGTCAAACATAGGGTCGGTTTGATAGCGACGGAACCTAGTCCCAACGGCTTGCCCATTCCCAGTTTATGATGATGCCCTTCCGGAAGGTCCAATACCCACAATAATGCGCCCAATTCCACGTCGCTCAAGTTTTCAAAGTAGATTTTGAACCGGAACGTAACCCCCTGGTTGATGGGGTGAATGTGGGTGTGTTGTGTGTCGCTTTGCCATTTTTCTTCGGTAAATCCAGACTCTGCAATGTTTTGGATTTGCCATCCATTATCTTTGTGCCAGTAAAGCTTGTAGCCACGGATAACCGTCTCCTGTGGCGTTGGTGTGTCATAATGGGCCAGTAGCTTTTTCTTATTGGGATCGTGACCGGAGGCAGTCTCCTGCACTAGGTACTGCTGGAATGTAGTAGGTTTGGGGCCGGAGAGAATTCTGGGTGTGATGGCATCCCGAAAAACTGTGCCTTTGGCAGCTTCAAAATGCGCGTCACCAAAAGATAATCTGCCAGCTCGACTCTCCTGACGGTCGCTATCGGCAACGTAACCGAATAACGCCTCAACCAGGTCAAACACAGGTTGTTTTTCCTCATCGGTGTGAAGGCGCAAGTCTTCCGGTATAAGGTCTAGAGGGCTATGTTGGTAAGGCAGGCGAAAGCTTCGGGCGCGCCCGAAGAATTCAACCTCACCATTAACAAGCAAGAAAAAGACTGGATCTCCCTCACCCTCCACCAAAGCGGCCTCTTCCAACATCCCTGCACGTTGACGGCTGCCTGGGGTGGGGGTGTCTTTAGCAAAGGCTTTTTGTTGCCATTGGGTTATCTGATCATCGTCGTGAAATCGTTCAATTAAAGCTTCGGATACTGGAAGTCTGTCATCTGAGGTGGGCAGCAAGAACACAAACTCTCTTTTTTCTTGTGCATCTTTACGCGTGGGAATGTCGCCCGTAATGATGAGCCTACCCTCAGTCAGATCGCTACGAGCTTCATACTCAAGGTGCGTCACGTTCCGGCCTTGCTCGTCAAGTTGAACCCATACCGTGCTATGTTGCGCAGGACTTCCTTGCCAACGTGGCACGCGCCAAGGTGGACGACCTGTATAAATGCGGTGAATTCCGTCAAGTAGCGCGCGGTCTACCCGCGCCACATCACATTGTTGGATATAGTATTGGCTGTCCTGACACCGCAAAAAACCGCCATAAACTCGTCCCTCTTGGGTCATCCGTTCGCGGTAACGGTCACTGACGGCGGTCCCATCCATGGTGCGAAAGAAGAGTTGTTTGTCTGTGACCCATTGCACTTTGGCCTGGGCCACAATTTCCACCAAATTACGCGTCATTCCCCGTAAACTGCTGCCAGGGATGACCGGTTTGTCCGGGTCGCCATGGTTGAAAAACTGGGCGTAAAATTGCCGGGCCTCTGGATCGCGCATTAGTGCTTCTTTGTTTTCTGCCCACTTCGCGACAAATTCTGGTGTGAGCACAGTACGCGTGTACATCGGGGTTAGGGTCTCCAAGGTACAATCAAGGTAGCCCGTATGCCCCGTGTAGACATCGTGCCCCGGAATTTGAGAAGGGGTGAGCGTTCGTACTACTTCAGGAAGCGGTACAAAATTATAGGGTGCATGAGCCTTATGTTGACGGTTTGGGGAAGTATGCTTAGGCCAGTTCATTGTATTTCCTCCTTTCCTTGATTATGGCTAATGGAGGGATGTAATTTTACCAATCGGCTGCCGACCAGTGTGTATAATCCTGTGGCTTTGTCCTGTTCCAGATAGTGACGTACGTGCAGGCTTAGGGGATGTACCCCGTCTTTAAAATTCTGTTTGCCTATCTTCACCGGTGGAGCATGGCGCAATCCCTGGATACTCTCGGCCACTAGGGTAAACTTTTTTTGAGTATCTTCGTATTCTGTGCCCCAGAGTAACACCACTTCATCATAAGTTTTGCCCTTCTTACCCGTGCCATCTGTAAATGATCGGACTTGCCAACCGGCTGCAGTGCGCCATAGGAACCATTCACATGTCGGGCCAAAGAGTCTGGCTTGTTGCAAAGTAGCGGTTTGGAGTTCAGGCGAAATTGCCGGGAAAGCGGTATGCGCCGTGAGTAAACTGTGGTTCTTAACACGTCCCCAAATAACCCCATCATCGGCGTAAGCCAGTAAAGTTTCGAAAGGGTCTTCTTTATCTTTGGCTTGATGCTGAAGCCATGATACCGGATCCTCTGTCAAGGGATACGTTTTTACCTGCCAACAGCGGGATTCAAGATGGCGTACTTTCATCGTTGGCCTCCTTATATCCTAAGTATGTACCGAGCGCATCAATGTACGTTTGTAAAGTCTCTGGTTTGCTTACAACAAGTGGGGTATTTTCACTCGCTTGAGAGAAGTTGCATGTTAGCTGACGGGTGGGCCATTCAAGCTGGGCTGACTTGCCTCTCAAGCGCCCCCGGCCAACGTTGTTTCCACCACCAACTGGTAAGTCGCCGGTCCACAAGTCTTTGAGTAGCAACAACAAGAGTCCTGCCTCATAAGGTTTAGGCCGGTGGAGTTCAATCCAAAGCGTAACTTCGGACTCTGGGCCACCAAACAATGGCATTTCGCTGAACAAGCCAGTAGGGTAGGCGCCGCCGGTAAAACGATCAATTTTGACGCGCGTCTGCACCAGGCGGTGTGTGTTTTTGATTTCCACCTCACGCACACTCAGACGACTGGCAACCAAGGTCTTTTTGCCATCAGCCCCCAGGCGTTCGCCACCGAAGAGTCCGGTGATCAGGTCCGTAGCGTTGGCTTCTGATCCCAGGGTTCTGGCAATCCGCAGCGCACGATGCCGTAGCACTCCTGTCAAGCTTGTTCCGGGCAGAACGGGAACTGCTCCACGGTTGGGACGTTGAGAGCGCAGGTGCGCTGTATCGGCCAGGGAGATTTCCTTTTCAGCATCATAAGCATCTGCCTCTGAGCGGATAAGTAAGGGGCTTGCCAAAACAAAGGTGCCCTGAAGGGTAAGCCGATCTCGCTTGTCATGAGTCAAGGGGACTGCCAGGCATTTAGCAATCTTGTCGTCGCTGTTCATATATGCCGACGGCGCGCCTTTTAACCAGGCACACAGTTGTTGGACATCGCTCAAATCATAGCATATGACCTTCCATTGTGTGATCTGACATTGTCCAAATCCCCGCCGTTTACGCGCCCCCAACGCGACATCGCCGTCCTCTACGCCTTGTAGCGCACTGGCAAGCATCGCCTTGAGTGCTTCACGCTTGCCCTTTGGGATCAATAGTTCGAAATGCAGTTCAAAAACAGTACCGGCGGGAATTAATTCCAGGTCAAATTTGTAACCTTGGACACGTGAGCTGGCCGTATCCACCATTGCGGTACCGGTATGAGGATCAATACGCACACCATCGCGAATTTCGGTTTGTTGTAATGCTGCGCGGGCATCGTTCACAATGAGCAAACTTTGCCCACCGTCTTCATCGCCACGCTGACCCCCAAAAAGCTCAAAAAACGAACCCAGGTCGGGCTGTTCGTCAGGCTCCGGCATTGTATGATAGCCCCATAGTTTCGTCCTCAAGTAATTGCGCAGTGCCCCCGCGATCGAAGCGCCCGTGAGCAATACTTGATGCGGAGAGTGAGGATCGCGCAACAAGCTCATATCGGTTGGCCCATCGGCATCGCCGTTGCCTAAGTGTGTGGGTGTCAGCAATTCCAATCTGCCCGTAATCATCACCCGTTCGACAACTTCACGGGATTTCATCCATGGAGAAAGAGAGATTGTCATTGTGCCCTCCTTTGTTCTATGGCGCGTGACAAAACAGCATCTATCAAGCGAAGGACATATTCCTTAGCCAACGCTGGCGTCCAGTGAGCCACGACGGTAGCTATCTTGGGAAATGCGTAATCCTCTAACGATGACCGATACAGATAATGCCAAATATCTTCGGGCGATCCTTCCAATAACTGGCGTAACCAGGTTAACACCGGGATTGTATCCGTATCTACAATTCTGGCCCGGGCAAAGTTTCTGCGCGTTGTAGCGGTGAGTCCATCCAGATGCCGAAGCAATGGATTGGGATCGCGTGAGAAAGAAGCGTCGCGTCCTAGGACGCGCAAGCGAGCCAATTGAGTATTGGCTAGGTTGGCGCCGGGTTCAAGACGCAAGCCATTGACACGCTCCACTAAAACCTGTTCCAATCGTTGGCGCAACATTGACTGCACCATACGCTGCGCCAGACGTGTGCTATAACCCGGACGCAATTCTGCTGGCTCAGGCGACAGTTCTATAGGTGGGATGCACGTCAATGTCTCGTAACCGGGCCAATTGATAGCGATCCGGCCAAATCCTTCTGTACAACGTTCGCCGATCCCCTTTTTCACCAAAGTGCATAGCGCAGTTTTGGAAATAGAGGTCAACGCCTTGTAAACACATACGCTGCTGGCACGAATGCCAGGTTGTTGTTCTAGGGGTAATCCCCAGGTGCGATTAAATCCCCCTATCACGGTCGTTTGGACAAAGGTGCGTTCTGGCATTAAATCCAATGAATGGGGAGGAATCCCCAATTGGGTTTCAAGATATGAAGCAGATAAGAGCGATAAATACTGTCCGTAGCTATCTCGACAAATAGCATCGCTCAGTAGAGTAACACTAAAAACCTCTTCTTTTTCAATGTCATCCACAAAAAAATCCGCCTCTTTCCAATCATCCTCAACCCACACACGGGCCACGTCCACCAGCCCATAACCAGCACTCTGCGAACCACCAAGCTTGATTTTTTGATCCTCCAACAACGAATGGATTTCGTCTAATAATGCTTTATCCTGATCAGGGTCAGGACAAACGATAGCACCCACCAAAATCTCACCTGGAGCAAGTGCCTCGTATTGGAACACCGCGCCGCTACCCTCGGTCGCACGTCCCTTAATCCGATCCCGTTGAGTGTGGATGGCAACGCGCTTACGTGGTGTGTACAAGTTGACTTGTTGTTTCTCTGGCCAACAAAAAGGGGCCGATACCCTGGTTAGTTCCAAGTCTCCTGGAATACTCCCCATGCTCAGGTCATAAACCGTTTCTCCTGTGGTATATTTTTGCACATGCCAAGCTGCTAATGAGGGAAGCATCCGGATCATTTTTTCATCTTCCTGCCACAATCCGGGATAGGTATTGAGATAAAGCAAGTGACCATCAAAAAAACATTTCCGATCAGCCGAACCGAGCCCCAAATCCAGGGTGTTTTTTTTGTGTTGGCGTAAATAACGTCCAATGAGCATACCCCGGATCATGCTTCCCGGAATGAACGGTAACGATACAGCGCTGTTTGGGTCGCCTCCCAGTGCGGTTGCCAAGACCGGCTCAATCAAGTGCAATTCAAAGCATACCGCCTTCATTGCTTTACCTCCTTCTCAAAGTGTTCAAAATGTTGAAGGGTAATATCACAATCCTCTGCATCGTACAGCCTGGTCAGCACATGACCGCGGCCACGATTGCGCCCGGTTCCTAACCTTCGCATCCCCATAGAACAAGCCGCCAGGATAGCCAGGATATCTGCATCGGGGCACAGCACGAAACGCAATTGAGATTCAAAAATCACGCCGCGCAGCACCACACGCATCGCACGCAGGCTTCCTGCCTCGGGTTTGCCCGTCACATCCATTGCCGTCTGCCGACGAATCGCTGTCAAAGAATTCAGGATGGCATCTGCCGTATGAGTCGGGGATTCACTTTCCATATCCGCAGCAAGCGCGCTACGTAAATCCGCAGGCAAACAAGCGTCGCCGATGTGAACCTGCGCTTGTTGTTTGAGTTTGCTCCCTGGGTCGCCAAACAGGATACGTGCCGCGGCGTCCCACCGTGCCAGGGACTTTGACGCAGGCGACTGTTGTAAAGCAAAGCGAATATCTGCGTAAGCCTCGGCCAGTAATCCTTTAAGGGTACGCCCGCGCAAGTAGGGTAGCCCATAGCGATCATGCTCTACTTCAGCGTTCACCAAACTGACCACGCCATCTCCGCGCCCAAACGTCGCATCGCTGAGCAAAATGAACTTAAGTTTATACATGTCCATAGCTTATCCCTCCAGCGCCACATAAAAATCTAAGGCTTCGAGTGCATCAAAGTAACCGCAAATCTCGCCATGCCACCCATGTTCCAGGAAATCCAATGTCGTTTCATCCAACGCTGGCGTGGAGCGGCGATATGCTTCAAGAAAAGACTGCATAGCTTCCGGTCCTTCACGCAGCAGTTGACGGAAACTAACCAGTTTGTTGCGTTTCTCGCTCCATTCCTGTTGAAAACTCTCGACTGCTTTAGCAAATTTGGGCCAGGTGCGCCATTCATTGGCGTGATCTCGCAGACGCAGTGGCCTTGAGACTAGAGTTCCTGATGCAACACGATATTCACGTTCTCGAATCTCAGATAGAGAGCCTGACAAGCCTCCCATAGCGAAATGCCAATCCAGAGCAGAGAGACCCTCCGCATCACCTACCGGCGTCGCATATGCATGTTTCTTGGCGTTTTTCGTGAGTTCCTGGCTTAGCGCGTAAGCCCTGGCGAATGGATAATGCGATTTGACAACCGCGATCCCAGCGCAGGCATACCGTTGTCTAATCTCTAAGCCTTGTGTGGCATCTTCAAAAGCCTCCAGATAGGCAACGGCTAATGTAAGGCCTAGCCGTCCATCGCAGACGAAGGTTGTATCGTCACCCCCGAAGACGAGGGGCCGGAACGGTAATTTCCAATCGCGCACCGGTACGTTGTCTTGAACATACCAATCCCTGCCACGATGTGTTATGGTTGCCAATAGCAAGTTCCCCAATTTCTGCAGTGCACTCCGTGATGCCTGTTTAATTTGTTGGGATGCGTTACGCACAGCATCAATATAAGCGCGTGGGTCGGGGCACAAGCGACCAAAGTCCCGAAAGAAACGTCCCATACGATTGCCATCTACATGGACCACTGCGATGTAGCTCATTTCATGTTTACTGCGCCCTAACTCATCGAAATTTCTAGGAAAGTCATACCTGGCATTTTGAAATGCATCAGAAAACAGATGGTGCAGGCGCGTCTGGGCCGTTTCGACCATTTCCAGTTTAGCCGCGACCTCGCTAGAGATCAGGTAAGGTCTTTCTGCTGGTGGATGCGGGTGTTGTGTGCTGTCGCCAGTGGCAACCAGGCCGGTGGACTGGCACTCGGCGGTAACGCTTAATCCCAGCAACGGCGAGGTCAATGGAGTAGCCCGGTGCTGCTGTGCTAATTGTTGCATTGCTGCATTTACTTGTTGCCCTAGGTCGTCCTTTTCCCATTCGATAGACAGATGTATCGCTGCGAGTCCCAAACCAGGTGCTTCTTGGATGATTTGAGCATGCAAGCGGGCAACAAAGTCCAAGGCGTTTTGCTTTTCACGAAACAAGGTGACCACATTGCCACCACCAATGTAGATGATCTCGGCATCTAGGGTCGGATCACACTCTATTCGCTTGTCGGGATCCAACCCATCAGTAACATCTTTGTGGACATTGGTATTCAGCTTTTTTCTACCCGGCCCGTGCGGGTCATCATATTCTTCAACCATCCTTTCCAAAGGCCACTGCGATGTAGCGCAGTGCACCAACTCAGAAGCACCTATGTTTTCTCGCAGACGGTTACTCCCAAAAATGTAACGTTGGATACCCGGTGTGTCTAAAACGGTCAAAGTATAACTTGTCATTGTCCCTCCTAATTAACCTGCTTTTTGAAACCATTGGATGAGATCCCGCGCCAGTGTCGGTAGGTCTCGCGGCCCAAAAACCTGTACCTTGCCATCAACGTCCAATTGATTTTCGACCTCCTTTTGGAGTCCTTTGGGTTTTGCATAACCAGCAACCAAGCCCACCCGCGCTTCCTCACCACCCAGTTGGCGCGCGCGAACATAGGCTTCAAACAACTTGAGCTTAGCCCGATGCTTATCCGTGCTGGTCGTGCAAGAGATGCCAAAAAGTTGGTAACCACGTAATGCAACAACATCGAATTCGAAGTCGGGATTAGTCGAACCACTGTCTGTTCTCAAGGTCATGCCCCAGTCGTGAAGTTGACACCTTTGTGCTACTTCTGTCACCTGGGACAATACATAGTGTTCCAACCAGGTCCCGTCTAACCATCGGCACAGCAATTGCGGATCTGGTGTGGCAAAAGGCCAATAATGCATCGTGCTTGGATTTAAGTCGATGCCGTGTGCATTAGGCGGTATACCGAGTTCTGTATGTAGTAAGT
>JAFGSL010000721.1 GCA_016934645.1 Anaerolineae bacterium | reverse complement strand
TTCGTGGTGACGGCGCTCAAACGCCCGGCAGCGTCGTATTCGCGGCGCGTGACCTGGGATTGCGCATCGGTGATGAAGATCTGCCGCCCCAGGGCGTCGTACGGGATGACGGTAGCGTGGCCCAGGGTGTCTTGGGTGTAGCTCAAGCGCCCGGCAGCGTCGTAGCCGGAATAGGTCGTCACGCCGCCGGGATCGGTGACGGCGGTGCGGGGCTGATTACTCCCCGCGTAGTAGACGTCAGTCGCCTCGGGGGCGCGGGCAGTGGCATAGCGGCAGTGGTCACGACAGGCACCAGTGGTGCAGTCGCAGCCCGTGTGACCGGCAGCTTGCGCGGCACAGGTACGCGTGGCGGCAGGCTTGAAGCACTCCGCATTCTGGTGGTGGCAGCGCATGCGCGAACGCACATACACCAACTGGCTGTCGAGGAGCCTGCCCTGAGCTTGTCGAAGGGCGATACTGACGCCAGGCCTGCTGGTAGGCCGCGCGGCTGTCCGGTGCATACAGTTGGTATAGGGCAGCGCTCAGGACTAGGGCCTGGCTTCGACCTCTGACGCAGGTACGGCGTGTATCTGCCGCGCCTTCCGCACCGCCGCCTACAGCGGGCGTTCCCCCGCCAGCCTCCCATAGGTCGTGAAGCGCACCCCGCGCTGGGCGCGGGGTCGTTTTCGGTTATACTATACATACGACACCGCCTCTAGTGAGTGAAGGGAACAGCCATGCACAACTTGTCCGTCCAAAAAGCGCCGATGGATGCCGCGTCCGCCGAGGCTCAATCTCAAGAACGGGACATCACTATACCTTCCCTACCTAGCAACATTCTTCACATCCGATGGATGGCCGGTTGGTCCTCCTTGGTTCCTGTGGGTCCTCCTTGTGTTCAACGGCATACTCGCGCTCGTTCACCGGATCGCGCCGGCTGGACTGGCAAAATTGCACCGGCAGCCTACAAACCTCGTTATTTTCCTGGTGACCCTTGTTGCGTTTGTGCCTTTGCGTTTGATTGGCTCTCCCTATTGGTGGATAACATCTCTTGGACCATTCGACGTGGAACCTATCCGGCTGGGTTTGTACTTCGCATACTTCCTCTTGGGGGCAGCCCTCGGTACCGGGCAACAATGGCAGAAGGTAGCGTGGGCGAAGCATTGGGGATATTGGTTTGCCTTGGGGATTCCCGCGTTTTTTGCCTATGTCTTTTTGGATAACGGTGCAATCCAGTTACCCAGGTTTGTCTCTCAGGTAACGCTTGGGGTCACCTGGGCGACGAGCTGCGCCGGCGCTTCGCTTGGATTGCTCGGAGCCTTCCGGAAATTCGTGCGCAGACGCCATCCCATCTTCGACAGTCTCAGCACCAACTCATTCAGCATCTATCTCATCCATTACGCAGTTGTGCTATGGATTCAGTTTGCACTCCGCTCAGTCTCCTGGCCTGCCTGGATCAAATTCGGCGTTGCCTTTGTCGGAGGACTGGCCCTCAGTTGGGGGATAAGCAAAATGGTCCGGCAGATTCCTGGAGTGCGTCGCGTGCTATAAAAACAGAGAGAAAAGGAAAGGCAGCAATCACGGGACATAAAATCCCTGTCCCACCCCCTCTCGTAGCGCGGACCGTAATGACGCGACCGAGGGTGCTTCTTTGAGCCGGAACACCGTGCGTGTGTTGCCGATCCAATCCAGAAAGTGCGCATCGGAGTTGGTGATAACTGGGATATTGCGCAACGAGGGATACTGCGTGTAAGCCTGGCTGGGGCGCAGATTGTGCGAGACTTCAGCGGCGTCGGCCTCCAGATCGGGGGGCCAGAACCCCAGGACGTACATCAAGCCGTAGACGTCGCGCTCCACGTGTGCGGGTATCACCAGACCGTCAAGTGCGTGGACTGCGCGCGCCGCATCTTCGATGCTCACCCTTGCTGGGGCTTTGCGCATCCGCGTATCCTCCGCCACAAAGTCACCGGCAGCATCGACTAGAAACTGCGGGCCGAAATGTTCGGCATCGTTGTCCAACGGTAACAGCCAACCATCCACCTGTGCCTGCCATGCCTGCGCTTGCTCTGTTGTGTCGAAGACACACAGCACGTCCACTTCTTCCTGGGTAAGCAACTCCATCCCTGGCAGAACGACCAACTCTGTCCCCGCAGCCGCGTCGATCACCGCCGCAACATTGCCCGTAGCATTGTGATCGGTGACGGCAATAACGTGCAAGCCCTTGTGCAGCGCCTCTTCGACGATCAGCGGAGGGATCATATCCACTTCTGCACAGGCCGAAAGCACGGTGTGAATGTGCAGATCGATGTGATACTCGCGCCGTGAAGATTCGCGCCGCGAAAACTCGCGCATCGTCATATCCTGCTCCAGAAACCCGGTGTTCACCCTTGTGAAGGTGGGCGAACAAGTTCGCCCACCTTCACAAGGGTTCCGGTCGTTTCTGATGGCTAGAGACCGAGCGCGACCAGTTGCTTGACCGTTTCGTAGACGGGCTGCGGGCTAGAAAGCATGACCATGCCTTGCTGCTCAGCTTTTTCCAGCGTTGCGGCGGGAACAACCGCGTCCTCAGCCACAACAATACCCGCGACTTCCTTGAGCGAGGCCACGGCAACGATGTTGACGTGAGTTTGCAGCGTCACCCATAGATCGTGGGGCTTCGCACCGGCAATCACACAGCTCAACAAGTCCGCTACGTAGCCACCGGTCACGTCGGTTTTCAGGTCGTCTGCACCGACCAGGACAGTCAATCCCAACTTGTCTACAATCTCATTGATCTGCATATTTTGCTCCCCTTGAAGGTAGTGGGGTGTAAGGCAACCTGCCCTACAAAAACTTATGCGGAATCGCAGCGCTTCGTTTCTTCACACGAAACCCTGAAAATCATCTGCAGGCGGGTGCCGATCCCCACCGCCGACCAGATACTCATGTCGTCAGTGCAGCGTTCGATATTGACCAGCCCCATCCCGGCGCCGAACCCCATTTCACGCACCTCTGCCGTCGCGGTCGAATACCCCGGCTGGCGCGCCAACTCCACGTCCGGCATACCAGGACCGTGATCTTCGGCCAGGACACTAATCTCGTAAGGTTTGATGTCGGCGGTGATGGTCCCGCCATTGTCGGTATGGATGATGAGGTTAATTTCGGCTTCGTAGGTAGCGATAGCGACCCGTCGCGCCAGGATAGGCGAAGCGCCGATTCGCAAAAGCGCCTGCTTGATCTTGGCAGAGGCGTCGCCACCACGCGCAAAATCGCGATGTTTCACCTGATAACGCAAAACCAGGCTCGTCGAGTCAGATTCTAACGCCTCGAAGAAATACTCAGGGTGGTCATGAATGCGCTCAGCCTCGCTATAGACCTCTTGGAGGGCGCTCAACAGCGCTTCGATAATGTCGCCTCGGGTGATGATGCCGACCAATCGATCTTGGGTATCAAGCACCGGCATCCGACCGATCTTCGTGGCTTCGAAGCGGCGCACGGCTTCCATCACCGGCTCGTTAGCGCGTGCGACGATCAAATCGCCGCTGGTCATGAAATCCCGCACCGGGCTTTCAAGCTTACCTTCTGCCAATGCGCGAATCAAGTCCTCGATACTCACAACACCAGCCAACGCGCCGTCTTCGACCACGGGCATGCCCGAAATGTGCTGCTCGCGCATCAGTTCTTTCAACTCACTCATCAGGGTGTCCGGTGCGACCTTAAACAACCCAGTCGTCATCACCCGTGAGACCCGTATCTCCCGGATAAGCTCGTGAACTTTGCCGAGGCCGCCGTCTCCTCCCAGGAGACTGAGAAGCGTGAAACGATTTTTCATCGTTGATAAACGATTGGCAGTTTACCGAGTCCACGCAAACCGGCCTCATAAAGCAGACCGGAGGTTTCGAACATTGTATAGGCCGACAAAACTACCGCGATCCTTAAATCCTCGGCGAGCGCCAGCGTCTCCGGCGAAGGATGCTTGCCGCGCACAAATACGATGATCGGCGCTTCAGCCATGTCCGCTGTACGCGCGGCTTGCGGGTTCGTCAACCCCGTCACCAGCAGCATATTGGGTTTGACGAACATGAGCACATCGCTCATCAAATCCGAGCAACACGCACTGTGAATATCGATGTTGACAGGCGCATCAACCAACAATTCCCCATCGATGACGTCGATGATTTCTTTCAGGTTCATAAACTCTCCATTCCTTTATCTATCATAGGGCTATGTATTCCATCATTTGCCAACGCGGATTATACTTCGTAAAACGCAAAACGTAAAACGTGATGCGTGATGCGTAATTCGTGAAGTAAAGTAATGCATCACGCGTCACGCATCAGAACTTGCCATCTACATCATCTGGCCTATAATTCCTCCTGAACATTCTTGTATCAAGTGAGGTCAACGATGGCAAAATTCACCCGGCCGACCGGCACGCAGGATATTCTCCCAGAGGAGCAACCCTATTGGGAACATATCCTGGCATGTGTGGCAAGCGTTGCCCGTGACTATGGCTTTGCGCGTATCGACATTCCGATCTTCGAGACGACCGAGGTTTTCGCGCGCGGCGTCGGCGCAGGAACGGACATTGTCGACAAAGAGATGTACTCTTTCAAAGACAAAGGCGACAATGACATTACCCTGCGCCCCGAATTCACCGCGGGCGTGATGCGCGCCTACATCGAAAACGGGATGCACGTACTCTCCAAACCAGTCAAGCTATACAGCACCGGGCCGGTCTTCCGCTACGAACGTCCACAAGCCGGGCGGTATCGTCAATTGTACCAGTTCAACGCCGAAATCATCGGCGAACAAAATCCTCTGGCCGATCTGGAAATTATGCTGATCGCCTGGGATATTTACGCCAGACTGCAATTCACCGATCTCTCGTTCCAGTTGAATACCACCGGCTGCCCCGTATGCCGTCCTGGGTATGTCGAACACCTGCGCGAATACTACAACGCGCACTACAGCCAGATCTGCGACGATTGTAAACTGCGCATCGAAAAGAACCCGCTACGCGTGCTGGATTGCAAGCGCGAGCAATGCCAACCGGTGATCGCAGGCGCTCCTAAGATGATCGACCATGTCTGCGACGACTGCGCCACGCACTTTGCCGACCTACGCACATATCTGGATGATCTGGACAAGCCCTATACCCTCAACCACCGTCTGGTACGCGGTCTGGATTACTACACCAAGACCGTCTTTGAGGTATGGGGCGAAGGCATCGGCGCGCAAAGCGCGATCTGCGGCGGGGGGCGCTACGATGGGTTGGTCGAACTACTCGACGGGCCACCTACACCCGGCGTTGGCTTCGCGGCAGGCATTGAACGCACCGTCTTGTTGCTGAAGGCGCAGAACATCTCTGTCCCCATTCCGCCATCACCGCCAGTCTTCATCGTCTACCTGGGCGATGCGGCGCGGATGCACGCCGTCCGGCTGCTAACACGGCTCCACCAAGCCGGCATCG
The DNA here is from genome assembly GCA_016934645.1 of Anaerolineae bacterium. The sequence continues at coordinate 6,843 of JAFGSL010000721.1, read as the reverse complement.
GTGCACAGATCGCGATGGGCGGCAGCCTGCGGTCGCAACTGCGCCAGGCCGACAAGCGTGACGCGCGCCTCACCCTCATCATTGGCGGGGACGAAATAGCGCAAGGAGTAGTCATGCTGCGCAACCTCGCACTCGGTACGCAAGAGGCCGTGCCCCTGGATGCCATTAACGACGCAATCCGACAGCAGATTCCCTGATCTGCAAGGCCCAAGGCCACAAACACCATGTCGCGGGTAATGTCCATCCACGCAATCACGGTAGTTTATAACCCACGCGTCCCGGCGACCTTGCCGATCGCTGAGACCATCGTCGCGTGGCTAGAGAGGCAGGGATGCCGCGCATGGCTTTGTTCCCGCGATCAGGATGCCACGGCCTGCTTGCCCTCGGACCTGCTCATCACCTTAGGGGGCGATGGTTCGATCCTCCGCGCAGCGCAGCAAACGGCATCCAGCGGCACGCCAATCCTGGGCATCAACATGGGCCGGGTGGGTTTCCTGACCGAGACATCCCCTGAAAAATGGCAACCTGTCCTAAAACGGGTGCTGGCGGGCGAGGGCTGGATCGAAACACGCATGATGTTGTGCGTCAACCTTAGGCATCAAGGGCAGCGCATCGCCCAGGAACACGCGCTCAACGATGCAGTGGTCAGTCGCGGCGCATTGGCGCGCACCGTACGATTGCGCACGTTCATCGATGGAACAGAACTGACCCGTTACGTAGCGGATGGCCTGATCCTCGCTACACCGACGGGATCCACGGCATACGCCTATGCCATCGGCGGTCCCATCCTGCCCCCCTGGCTCGACAACATCCTGCTTATCCCGGCCGCTCCGCACCTCAGTATGGAACGCCCTATCGTACTCGGCGCAGATGCCGTGGTCGAGGTGGAGGTCAATACTGAGATCCCTGGCATGCTCACTGTCGACGGTCGCATGGAAGGGGAACTGCATAATGGCGACGTAGTGCGCATCGAACGCAGCCCACTTCAGGCGCGCTTTCTGCGCCTGCGCAGTCGCAGCGACTTCTACCGCACCCTGGTCACCCGCCTGGCCCCGCGCAACGGGGAATAGTCAATGGCAAATGGTGAATGGCAAATGGCAAATGATGTAGATACAGTAGAAGAAACCCTTGACGAGGTTTTATATTGTAAATGGCATCCTAAAGTGGAGACGGCGCTGCGCTGTTACCAATGCGGTGCACCAATCTGTAGCAAATGTGCGCGGCGCACGCCCATCGGCTACATCTGCCCTGACTGCCGGAAAAGCCACACCAAACGTTTCGACAGTAGCAAAAGTTATGACTACGTCATCGCTGGCGTAGTCGCGTTGGTATTGGGTGCCGTGGCCAGCATCATCCCGCTCATCCCTATGTCGGGCTGGTTCATCTTTCTTCTTTCACCGCTGGCGGGGACGATCATCGCCGAGGCCGTGTCGCGCTTGACCAAGCGCCGTTACAGCCGCCATTTGTGGAAGGTCGTTGTCGCCGGTGTCGTAATTGGCAGCCTGCCCCTGCTGTTGATCGATGCTTTCGGCGGTATTGGCACCTTCATGAGCGGCAATGCGTGGGGTATCTTTAATGTTTTCTACGCGCTGATCCACCTCCCCCTCGTCATCGGCGCGATTCTTGTCAGGCTACGCCTGCATTAGCCAAAGACGAATAGCATACCTATGGCCCATATCCTACTCCTCACTCCCCAGGTTCCTTATCCACCACGCCAGGGGACGGCCTTGCGCAATTGGGGCATCTTGCGGGGGCTGGCGGCACAGCACCACGTATCACTGCTCACCTTCGCCGCTCCTGATCAACCCATCGAACCGCCAGCGCCTCTATCCAACGTCGTCGAGCATGTCGCCATCATTCCACAGCCAACCCGCACTACCCGCGACCGCCTGCGCGCCCTGCTCACCAGCACGCACCCCGATCTGACGCTACGCCTCGAAAGCCCTGCCTTCCGCCAACACATGCAGCACTGGCTCGACACCTACACCTTCGACTGGGTCCAAGTAGAAGGCTTAGAAATGGCCCCCTACCTTGAACTTCTCCCCCCGTCTACCGTCTACCGTCGCGCGAATCTTCGCGCCCCGTCTACCGTTTTTGATGACCACAACTGCGAATACGTGTTACAGAAGCGGGCCGGTTCCGCCGACCTACGCCGCCCGCGACGATGGCCTGCCGCGCTCTATTCCGCCATCCAGTGGCGACGACTGCGCCACTACGAAGCCGCCGTCTGCCGCCGTGCCGATCTGGTGATCACAGTGTCCGAGGCGGATGCGCAGGCGCTACAGCGCGTTATCCCCACACTCGACCCGCTCGTGATCCCTAACGGCATCACGGTGGCCGAATATGCCACCTTCACCGACGCGGCTGAGCTCCATCAACCGGCTTTCGTCTTCACCGGCACGATGGACTTCCGCCCCAACGTCGATGGAGCGCTCTGGTTTGCCGCCGAGGTGTGGCCCCGCATCCGCGCCGCATTGCCCGATGCCCATCTCTACCTCGTGGGCCGCCATCCCCACCGCCGGCTCGATGCGCTCCGCGAATTGCCCGGCATCATCATCACCGGATCCGTTCCCGATACGCGCCCCTACATCAATGCAGCGACCGTCTACGTCGTCCCGTTGTTAATCGGCGGCGGCACGCGCCTCAAGCTACTGGAAGCTACGTCGATGGGCAAAGCCATCGTTTCCACCACGCTCGGGGCGGAAGGATTCGTCCATCCTGAAGAAGCGATGTATCTGGCCGATGAGCCAGCGGCGTTCGCCAAGGCGTGCATCCACCTAGCACGCGACGCCGCCGCGCGGGCGCAGTTGGAGGCTCACGCCCGCGCCTACGCTCACGCCTACGATTGGGATGTGCTCCTGCCACCGCTCCTCGCGCGGCTCGAACAAGGGAATTGATGTTTTGTAATGTCGAACGTCTTTTTCACCGCCGAGGTCGCTGAGTACGCAGAGAATTTGGTATTGTTAACACCATCTGGAATCTCCGCGAACTCTGCGCGCTCAGCGGTAAAGAATTGAACTTTTTCCCAATAGGCATAGAATAAAATCATGGTTGCGGAAGATCAAAGAGGTTGGTCCACCAACCGAGGTTGCTCCAACCTAGAGCACTACCGTCGCCGTTACGCGGCTTTGAAGCCGGGCTGGGAACACGCGACGGCGCGCTTCCAGCGGTGGATCGCAGCGCGGGTTACGCCCACAAGCCGCGTCCTCGACCTCGGGTGCGGGCGCGGTGGGGTCATCGAGCGGCTCGGCACAACCGGTCACTGGATCGGCTGTGATCCAGACTGGCTTTCGCTCAAAGAGCATCGCGCCATAGCGTTGCAACGTGGTCAGGCTTTTTCCGAGCACCTGCCCTTTGCCGATGCGACATTCGACACTGTGATCGCGTCGTGGGTGCTGGAGCATCTGCCGGAACCTGCGGCGACCTGGCGTGAGATCGCGCGTGTGCTGCGTCCGGGCGGGTGGTTCTTCTTTTTGACACCCAACCGCCGTCACCTGATCCCGCGTCTGAGTGCACTGTTGGCACAGATAAAGACGCTACAAGCGCCGCTCGTGACCGCCATCTACCGGCGCGCGGCGGCGGACACTTTCCCGGTATATTATCGGGCGAACACCTTCGAGGCGCTGGGACGCCTCGGTGCCCAGACTGGACTGCATCTCGTGAAGATGGAATGGGTGGATGACCCATCTTACTTTGGCTGGATGGAGGACACCTTTGCACTCGCAGCCCGCCTGGCGGTGCTACTCCCGGCAACCTGGCGCGTCCATCTCGTTGGAGAATACGAAAGGCTTTAGAGTTTCAAGGAGGTAGAAAATGCCGGACCTGATGAGTTTCCTCCTGCCTATGCTTGGCCTGCTTATCGTCGGCATCATCGGCATCACGTTTTGGCTGGCGTGGGTGATTTTCAAGGCACGCTACAAAAAACAGCTCAAGGCGAGCAAAACAGAACCTGCCACTGCCACCACGCCGCCCTTCAGCGTAATCCCGCGTGATGTCTATCTATTATCGGTTGATCACACGCCCGATAGAACATGGGAAATTGCCGTCAACGGAGAGGTCTACCCCAACCTGGAAGCCGTGCCCGATGATACGGTGCGCAAGGACGTCGTTGCCGGATTGAAGGAAGTGGTCGCCTTTGCCCGTAGCTACGTCCAGAAAGACCAGGCGGCCAGGAAACCACCCGCGCCCGCGGCACCGCCGCAGCCAGCGCGGCAGCCTGCCGTGCAGCAACCTGCCATGCGTGAGCCTGCCGTGCGCCTTTCTGCTGCGCCTACACCGGTCGCGCCGGACAATCACGTTCCGCCAGTAGAAAAGCCTGTAGCAGCACCAGCCGCACCTCAGGCAACTCTACCCACGGATAGGCCGCGCCTCTTCCTCAAAGATGAGCCAACACTCAATCGTTCCGACGCCGCGCCGACGATTATGACGGCGCTCGACCTGGCACGCGAGATAGGCGCAATCGTGGCGGAGATGCAGATGCGTATCCCTTCGCTGGCCGGCCGCTCCATCAAGCTGCAAAATGCGCCGAGTGGCGGTGTGTGCTTTGCTATTGATGGTATCGTCTATGCCGATGTGAACGAGATCCCCAATCCTGAAATTCGGGCACTGATCCGCGCCGCAACGAAGGAGTGGGAGCGCCGCTGAATTTTTACTCGAATTGTGGTATAGTATGGCGGCGGCGGATGATCACATCCGCCGCCTTTTTAACGATGACAAAGAAACAGGAATACCGATAACATGCAGTACCATATTTGGACAATTGGATGCCAGATGAACGTTGCGGACTCGCAGCGCGTCGCTGCCGGGCTGGAACGACTCGGTTACACGCCCGCCGAGCGCGCGGAAGACGCTGATGTGATGATCCTCAACACGTGCGTGGTGCGCCAGCAACCGGAGGACAAAGCTGTGGGGCGTTTGAATCAACTGCGACGCGTCAAAGCACGCCACCCGGAGCGGATTCTGGCATTGATGGGCTGCATGGTCGGCGTGAAGGAGCAGAGGTTGGCAGACCAGCCTACGACTCTGCAAAAGCGTTTCCCCTGGGTCGACATCTTTCTCCCGCCCTCCGATCCCACCGAGTTGTGGGCACTGCTTGCCGAACGTGGGGACCTGGATGAAGCGCGAACCCTTATCGCGGACGCAGAAGCGCGCCGGCTGGCGTTGGGGCGTGTCGACACGATTCTACCGCCATCGGAACGGGAGCACATCGTCAGCGCACACCTCCCCATCGTCCTCGGCTGCTCGCACGCCTGCACATACTGTGTTATCCCTTACCGGCGAGGCGCGGAGCGCAGTCGCCCGCCGGAAGCAATTCTGGCCGAAGCGCGGCAGATGGTCGCCCAGGGCGTCAAGGAAATCACATTGCTTGGCCAGATCGTGGATCGCTACGGCTATGACCTGCCAGAATTCAACGGGGCAACGGAAACCCCGCTTGTCACACTGTTGCGGCAGGTTCACGAGATCGAGGGGTTGGAGCGTCTGCGCTTTCTCACCAGCCATCCCAATTGGATGAAAGACGATTTGCTGCGCGCCGTGGCCGAACTACCGAAGGTATGCGAGCACATCGAGGTCCCCATCCAGGCCGGTGATGACGAGGTGTTGTCCCAGATGCGGCGCGGCTACACGGTAGAGGATTACCGGCGGCTCGTGGCGCGCATCCGCGAAAACATCCCCGGTGTCTCCATCGCCACCGACATCATCGTGGGATTTCCCGGCGAGACTGAGGCACAGTTCCAGCACACCTACGATCTGCTGGCGGAACTGAAACTGGACAAGGCCCACATCGCGCGTTACTCAGCGCGCCCGCTCACCGTTGCCACACGTACGATGAGCGATGATTTACCCCGCGCGGAGAAAGAGCGCCGTCGCAAGGCGCTGGACGACCTACAAGCTGCTGTGTTGGAGGAACTAAACGCCCGTTACCTCGGTCAGACCGTCGAAGTGCTCGTCGAAAGCCGCAATGCGAAGCGGGATCGCTGGGTCGGACGCACCCGCACCGACCGGTTAGTCTTCTTCCCGGCGGAGGGCAATTGGCGTGGGCGACTGGCGCAGGTGAAGATCACCTGGACCGGACCGTGGTCGCTCATTGGAGAGGCCCAGCTTTAGTCTTGCCCCACTAACTCCTAGAAAACCCACCCCAGCATCATAAATACCAGGCGTTGCACGAAGTTCAGCAAGAAGAAGGCGATCAGCGGGGAAAAATCCAACCCACCGAACGACGGCAGCACGCTCCGGATCGGAGCAAGCAGTGGTTCGGTGATGTCCCACAAGAAGCGCATCACCCGGCTGGAGTAAGGGACGCGGATCCACTCGAAGAGAATACGCACGAGCAGCGCCATGCTATAAAGCTCGAAGACCAGACGTAAGACGAAGACTAGCATCGTGCCGATACTGCCAAGGGGATTGCGGAACCATCCCGGCACGTAGATCAGCAATTGCAGCACCCACACAATCAGCGTCCGTCCCACCCAGATGACAATCAACGCCGCCGCCAGTGACCCAATCGCGGAGAGATCGTAGCGGCGGTAGGCAGGAATGCCCAGGAGCTTGTTGGCCAGGTTGACCACGGGATCGGTGACGAGCGTGAGAAAGTGCATAACCGGATTCTGCGATGAGACACGGAACAAATGCAGCACGATGCGCAGGATCAAGATCAGGCCTACTACACCAAAGATCACATCAAGCACACTGATAATTGTATTCAGACCCATGTTGTTTCCTCCAAAGATAGGATTAGGATTTTGTGGTCGTAATCAGGAGACTCAGTAGATCGAAATTTTGGTTAAAAGAAAAGCGAGCTTGTGGTATCCTAAGGTATCTCATCACAGAACCTAGGAGGCAAGC
>JAFGSL010000720.1 GCA_016934645.1 Anaerolineae bacterium | reverse complement strand
GGTTGTGTTCAACACGTCTCAAATTCTGCCAGTTAAGGTACTGTTTACCCTCCCAAGAGGGTCTTGACTTTTACCGCACTCTTTCACCTACCATTTGTCATATTACGTTACGGCCTTGCCGGGCTGCCGTCGGGCCAGCGGGCTTGCGTCCACCGCTCGATGATGTCCTGGCAGGGATACTTCGCCGCCAAGTCCTCGTCGATGTCGATGCCCAAGCCGGGCTTATCGTTCGGGTACATGTAGCCATTGCGCACTTCGGGCAAACCAGGGAACATCTCATAGACGTGTTCCGGGAAGCGACACCATTCCTGAATGCCGAAATTGGGCGCCCATAGGTCGAGATGCAGGTTTGCGGCGTGGCCCACCGGTGAGGTGTCGCCCGGCCCGTGCCACGCGGTCTTCACGCCGTACATATTAGCGAATAGCGCCACGGCGCGCGCAGGCGTAATCCCGCCCATTTGGCTGACGTGCATCCGCAGGAAGTCGATAAGGCGCTCCTCGACGAGCGGCTGCCATTCGTGCGGGTTGTTGAACAACTCGCCCATCGCAATCCGCGTGGCGCACTGCTGGCGGATGTGGCGGAAGTAGGCGATGTCCTCCGGAGCCAGGTCATCCTCCAGGAAAAAGAGGTTGAACTGCTCTACATCCTTGGCAAAGCGCACCGCATCGATAGGTTGCAGGCGTTCGTGGACGTCGTGCAGCAACTCAACTTCGTCGCCGACTTCCTGGCGCACGTGTTCCATCATCCCCAGCATGTTGCGACAGTACGCGCGCGGATCGTAGTACGCGCCATCGGGCGCACCCTCAGGTCTGACCATCGTATCGCCACGCCCGCCGTAACCACCCATCTGGATGCGAATGTAGCGGTACCCCTGTTCCATAAATTTCTTGACGTTATCGGTGACTTCTTCCGGTGAGCGGCCATCGGCGTGGGTGTACACCGCCGCGCCCTCGCGGCATTTGCCGCCCAATAAATCGTAGACAGGCATGTTCGCCAGCTTACCCTTGATGTCCCACAACGCCTGATCGATACCGGAGATGGCGTTGTTAAGCACCGGACCGTTACGCCAATAGCTGTGCACCATCGCCATCTGCCAGAATTCCTCGATGCGCGCCACGTCCCGCCCGATGGCGAAGGGGATGAGGTGCTTCTCGAGTGCCGCGACGACCGCGTGAAAGCGCTGCGTAAACGTCGCGCAGCCCAGCCCGTACAGTCCCGGCTCCGACGTGATGACCTTGACGATCACCAGCCGCGAACCGGCAGGTTGGGTCAGGATAACTTTAACATCTTTGATCGTGATTGGTTTTGCCATAGTAACCTCCTAAAAGTCTGATAGTCGTTAGTCAAATGGTCTGATAGTTAAAGATTGTAGGCACGCTGATGAAAGTGTCAACGCTATTTCACAACAACGCCATTCTCGCTTCAAACGAATCGCCAGATCCGCGTCTTATGACGCTTCTAGCTTCCACGGGGAACTGACGTTCCCCGTGGAACGAGGACAACAGGACCTTGGCCCGTACAAACGCAAAGAACGCAAAGGCATTACGCCTCTGCGTTCTTTGCAAAGAAAGGAAGAAGAAACAGCAACATGCGTTGTAACAAAGGAATCACAGGCCCCATCTGTAATTCCGATGATACCGAAACAGGTTCAGGTGGGACGCACTTTTACCGTTGAATCGATCAGACAAACGGCTACACCAAGCATCACAGCACACGTTCAAGTGCGTCCAACCTCACGAAATATCCTTACAAATACAAGAATTGCTGCACCAGCTTTTGGCTGCGAGCATCCAGCGCCGCAACGTCGAGAATCTCGTACCGCGCTTCATTGACGTCAATCAGCAGCCAATGGCCGGGCACGACCTCGCGGGCGTAATGGATGACGCTATTGCGCATCACGAATTCCTTCCGGCCCTTGTCGGTTTCCACCGTCCAGTAAAGGAACCCCAGCTCCTCCTTGACATTGAAGACCTGTTTGATCTCCGGAACAAAGTAGTGGAGTCCCAACTCTGCCGCCACCGCGGCACGACTCTCCGGTGGCAATCGGCTCCAGTCCTCGATGATGCCCAACTCCGGGACAGTCTCGTCGGTCGCGTCGCGCACCGAGAGGAACTCGGTGTTATCCGACACCGGGAAGCACGCCCGTAGCACCACACGCGGATAACGGATGATGTTGGGCGGTGCGCCACCAGGCGACGCACCGGCTGGCGCATCCTCAGGCACGCCGTCAGGCGACTCATCGGTTTGCAGCATCAAACTCAAGGTATCCCCCTGGCGCTCAAAAGTGACGCGCTCTGGGTCCAGGTAAACAACTTCAAAGGCTTTTGTCATCGCGCCTCCTAAACTCCTACTACACCATCAAGGCTAGCTAACTGTGTCTGCATCTGCACGAGATGATAGAATGAACCTTTGTTGTCCATCAATTGCTTGGGCGGTCCCTGCTCTTCCAGCTTGCCACGATTGATGACGATAATGCGGTTGGCGCTGTACAGAGTCGAAAGCCGGTGCGCGATGGCGATGGTAGTACGGCCCTTCACCAGCTCGTTCAGCGCCTCCTGGATCTGGCGCTCGGTCTCGGTGTCCACCGACGAGGTCGCCTCATCCAGGATCAGGATGCGCGGGTTGTGCAAGATCGCGCGCGCGATGGAGATGCGCTGCCGCTCACCGCCCGAAAGACCAGCCCCCCCCTCCCCCACAATCGTGTCGTAGCCTTCGGGCAGTTGTGTGATGAAACCGTGCGCGTTGGCCGCCTTCGCCGCCTGAATGATCTCGCGGTGCGTCGCAGCGGGCCGGCCATAGGCGATATTCTCCGCCAACGTGCCACGGAACAGGAACGGCGTCTGCAACACGATGCCGATCTGCTGGCGAATCTCCTCCATCGAAAGCTCGCGCAGGTCCACGCCGTCGATGCGGATCGCACCCTGCGTCACATCGTAGAAGCGGCACAGCAGGTTCACCAGCGTCGTCTTGCCCGCACCGCTGTGCCCCACAATGCCAATCATTTCCCCTGGCTCGACGGTGAAACTCACGTCGCGGATCACAGGATAGTAAGGATCGTAGCCAAAGGTCACTTTGTCGAACTCGATCTTGCCACCGACACGGGCCGTGCGCACCGGTTGCGCCGGCTGCTTCTCCGGCTCCTCGTCCAGCAATTCGAACGTCCGCTGCGAGATGGTGAGAAACCGGTTGAGGGCCTGGCTAATGTGCGTGAGGTTCGAAAGCGGGCCATAGAACATTCCCAGGTAGCTCAGGAACGCCATCAGCGTACCGAGTGTGATTGTGTCGGCCAGCACCGCGCGCCCGCCCGCATACCAGATGATCAAACCGCCCGCGCTAAACGCAAACGAGATCAATGGGAAGAATTTGCTCCACGCCAAATCTACCTGGAGGCGGGAGTTGAGCAACGTGACGTTGCGGTCATGGTAGCGCTGCTCCTCTTCATCTTCCTGCGCGAAGGCCTTCACCACACGCACGCCGGAGAGGAAAGTGTTCAGCATCGCGTTCAAGCGCCAACGAGCAACCCAGAAGCGCCGGAAATGCGGCTGCATATAGCGATAGTAGAAGTAGGCCGCAGCGACCACAAACGGCGTCGGGATGAGCACATACAACCCTAGCGATGGCGCCATCGTGAACAAGACCACGCCGATGCCCACCACCAGCAGGATATTCAGGGTAAACGTCGTCATCTGCGAGACGAGGCCTTGCAGTTCCTCAGTGTCCTGGTTGATGCGCGTCATCAACCGCCCGACCTGGTTCTTGTCGAAATAATCGACGGAGAGCTTCTTCAGGTGTGCGAACAATTGATCGCGGATGTGTGAGGTAAAACGAGTGCTGACGTTAATCGTCGACCAATTCGTGACGATCGTGAGGAGCACTCGAATGATCTGTATACCCAACAAGCTACCGACTAACCAGGGCAGCAACGTCGGGTTTCCGCCCGTACCTCCGTCGACCCTCAGCACGTCGTCGATCAGAATACGGGTCAGGTAGGGAGGTAACAGGTCCACGAGGACCCCCACTACCAGCAGGATCACAATCAGGCCCATCTTACTCCAATAGGGACGGGCCAAGTCCATCAAACGGCGAAACAACTTGCCGCGTTGGATACAGTTGGGACACACCTTTGATGATGCATCGACGAGAGAACGCCCACACACCAGGCAGGTGTGGCTGTCTGCCGCCGGATCGGGAACCGGCACATCCTCGCCGTACTCGGCGCGCGCGTGTAGGTAATGCGCGACGCGTCCAAAGCGGTCGGTCAGCTCGTTGGAATAGTGCAGCAGTACGTGAGGTTGCTGGTCCACCGTCACCTGCATCAAGCCATTGCCGACGCAGCGTTCAACCTTCGCGTCCTCAATTTGGTTCAGGGGAAACTTATGTCGTAGATTGGCAGTTCCATTATGGCGCTCGACCACCCACAGATCGTGGGGATCCATCAGCAACCATTGCTCGCCAAATCGCCCATCGGGGCCTAAGTCCGATTGCACCGCCAGCGTCAGTGCATCGGGATGAACACCCTCGGCTTGCAGTGTCGTTGTCACCGAAGACGGCAACTGGGCCGCAAAATCCGGTTTAACAACCGCCGGTATCGCTACCGGCTTATCTATATCACGCATTCGATCCTCCTTATTGGTCGAAACCCGTTCCGTCACGACGAAACTTCACCAATAAGGCGCCCTAAAAAGAAAAAGGGCACCTTTCAACACCAGGTGCCTTCTTCCACGCCTACGAGGTTAGCTGTCGGGCTTGGGCCGAAGAAGCTCGCCCTACGGTCTTGCTGACCGACTCGCCCCCTATCTGGTTCCCCCGTTGTCTCATCTATGATGATGAAGACATTAGGCGTCTTTGGGTATAGGATATGTATTTACAGCATCGATAATAGCATGAATAACAATTTATGTCAATAGCGGTATAACCTACTGATCCAAACGTAACTTTTTCAACGTCTATACGCTTTCAAGGGAGCCGAAATAGTTTAACTGCATATGCACGGATCAGTCATCATAACTTAACGCCCCACGCATCCACCACTTCGACGGAGAGGCCCACCGCGGTTAACCACGTGCGCCCCTCACCCACAAGCCAGAGGAGCGCATCATAATCGCCTTCTGCCGCGTCGCGGAGTGCCTGGCGTACCGCCGATACCACTAACGTCGACCACGGAGAAAGAGGCTGTATCGCAGAAAACCTCGCCAACGCATCAAACGGGAACTCTTTGCTATCGCCATATAAAAGCGGTTCATTTATGGACATTCTCTCGCCTCGCGCGTGATCACAATCATCTATCCGGTCTTTCGTTGGCGGTCAACACCTCTATCATACAATATCCACCGTGAAGTTTCGTAACATAAGCATAACAATCATGCAACAAAAACGTAAAAACGGCGCAACACAGTGCAGGTTGCTCTTTTTTGTCTAGCGCGCTATGATATGCCATAACCACACGTCACACAGCAACGACTTTGAGACTAGAAGACTCAGTAGATCGAAATTTTGGTTAAAAGAAAAGCGAGCTTGTGGTATCCTAAGGTATCTCATCACAGAACCTAGGAGGCAAGC
>JAFGSL010000719.1 GCA_016934645.1 Anaerolineae bacterium | reverse complement strand
GCCCAGGTCTTTGTGCGAAGCGGCTTTGTGCGCTTCCACGGTCAGCGAAGCGTTCAGCAGCAGCACGCCCTGTCTGGCCCAGCGCGTCAAATCGTTCGAAAAAGCGCGCGGCTCTCCATCGTAGACGTCGCGCTGTACTTCCTTGAAGATATTGCGCAACGACGGCGGCGCTTTGACACCCTCCGGCACAGAGAACGCCAGCCCGTTCGCCTGACCGGGGCCGTGATACGGGTCTTGCCCCACGATGACCACCCGCACGGCGTCGAACGGTGTCATCTTCAACGCATAGAAGACCCGTTCTGGCGGAGGGTAAACCGTCGTCGTCTGCCGCAGTTCATCGACTTTCTCGACGAGGTCGCGGTGATAGCCCTCCGCCATCAATGGCACATGCGTTTCCCATGTCTCAAGAGACAAAGCATTCTGTCGCCCGATGTCTGTCACTGTTCACAAACCTCTTTTTGGCTAAGATTATGGTATCATAGCATACGAATTACGAATCACGAATTACGATCCGCAACTCGTAATTCAAGATTCGTAATTCGATAAGGAGTAGTATGATTCCATTATCCGATCGAACCAGGCTGATTGCCCCGTCAATGACATTCGCCATCGACGCCAAAGCCAAAGCGTTAGCCGCCCAGGGGATCGACGTATGCAATTTTGGCGTGGGCGAACCGGATTTTATCACACCCGTCAATATCCGCGAGGCAGCAAAGGCCGCGCTGGACACAGGCCAGACGAAGTACTCGCAAACAGGCGGCCTGCCCCGGCTGCGCGCGCTGGTCGCAGAGAAGCTCAACCGCGAGAACAATCTACCCTACACAGCGGAGCAGGTGATGATCAGCACCGGCGGTAAACAAGCGCTATACAATGTGATGATGGCGATCCTTGGCCCCGGCGACAAAGCGCTGATCCCCATTCCTTACTGGGTCAGCTATTCGGAGATTGTGAAGCTGGCGGGGGCAACGCCGGTCTTTTTACCGACGTCGGAAGCCACCGAGTTTAAGATCACACCGCAACAATTGCAGGATGCCATTACCCCGCAGACGCGCGTGCTGCTCCTCAATTCACCGTCGAATCCGACCGGCGCGGTCTACACACCGGAGGAAATCGCTGCGCTGGCGGAGATCATCGTCGCTCATGGCATCGCCGTCGTCGCCGACGAGATTTACGAGAAGTTGATCTACGATGGGCTTCGTCACCTGAGCATCGGCAGCCTGAACGAGGATATTTTCAACCTGGCGTTAACGTGCAACGGGTTCAGCAAAGCCTACGCCGCCACGGGATGGCGTCTGGGCTACGCCGCCGGACCCCAGCACGTGATCCGGGCAGCGATCAACATCCAATCGCATACCACCTCCGGGCCGAACACGTTCGCGCAATACGGCGGAATCGCCGCGTTGGTAGAGTCACAGGAGAGCATCGAAATGATGCGGGCCACCTTCGAACGCCGCCGTGATCTGATGTACGCGGGTGTCAGCGCGATTTCGGGTCTGGTGTGTCCCAAACCGCACGGGGCATTCTACCTTTTCCCCAACATCAGCGCCACCGGCCTGGATTCGATCACCTTCTGCGAGAAACTGTTGGAGCAGGAACACCTGGCGCTCGTGCCTGGCATAGCCTTCGGGATGGATGCCAACGTGCGGCTCTCCTACGCCGCGGATATCGAAACTATCGAGAAGGGTGTAGAACGTCTGGCGCGGTTTATGCGCTCGTTGTGACTCTCACCCTTGCGAAGGTGTGCGAACCTTTGGTTCGCCTAAACCTTCGCAAGGGTGATTGAACTATCGCAGCGCAACCACTTCGTAGACGATCTCCGGCTGCTCCTGTCCCTTGATCTCGACCGGTGGAAGTTTTTTGGCTTTCACCTGGTGGCGCACCATCGCATACGTGTGCTCGCAGATCAGGATGGTATTGGGCGGGGCGATTTCTTGCAACAGGTGCCCTTTGTTGACCGTATGCCCGATAACGGTGAAATTGACGACGTTTTGCGTGCCCAGATTGCCAACAATGGCCTCACCGGTAGCGACGCCAATGCCAAAAGCGATGTGGTGCTCTTGAGGCAGGGAGCGATACATCTCTTGCGTGTTTTCCAGAATGTGCCACGCGGTGCGCACAGCCCGCAGTGCGTGATCGGGCTGTGGCAGCGGTGCATTGAAGAACGCCATCGCCTCGTCGCCCATAAATTTGTCCAGCGTGCCCTCTTCACTGAGAACAGCATTAGCGGCGACGGAAAGGTAGCCGTTGATCACCTTCATCAACATTTCAGGCGGCGCCTGCGCTGTGAACGTCTTGAAACCGCGTAGATCGGCAAAGAGCACTGTGATAATCTGCCGCTGCCCGCCGGGGCGGATACTCTGCGGTTGTTGGACGATGCGTTCGACCACGGACGGTGCGACGTAGTGCTCGAAGAGGCTGCGCAACTCGCGTTTCTCGCGGTCGCGCTGTGCTTCGATCTCCGCGACCATGCGGAAGTTCTCGATAGCGATGGCGGCGTAATCCCCCAACATCCGCAACAGTTGCTGATCGTGCCGGCTCAATGGAGCACGGTTGAGTTTGTTACTTACCACTAGTGACCCGACCCGTTTTTCACCCACCATCAACGCCGTCGTTGCCATCAGTCCATCGGTAAGGGTGTACATCGTCTGATCTTCATTCGGAGATTGATAGGTGGACCCAGCCCGCTGCCGGCGCACCTGAAGACTGGGTTTACCCGTCCGCGGATCGAACAAAATCAAATGCCCATCCTGCGCGCCGGTCAAATACAGGGCGGCTTCGACGATGCGCTCCATCAACTGGTCGCGCTCTTGCAGCGTTGTCACTGCTTTGCTGACATGGTAGAGGATATCCAGTTCGCGCAAGCGCCGCGCCAGTTCTTCGTTTGTCTGTCGCAATTGGTCAAACAAAATGTCGCGTTCCCGCTCTGCGCGGATCAGATGCAACACTCGGGAGATCGACGCCCGGAGTTGCTCAACATCGAAAGGTTTCACAACATAATCGCGCACGCCGAGGCGGAAGACTTCCACCGCAACGGATTCTGAACCATGGGAGGTCACGATAATTACAGGAACCGTAACCTCGTGTTCCTTCAACGCTCGCAATACCTCGATGCCGTTCATCTTGGGCATCTCGTAGTCCAAGAGAATCAGATCCGGCTGTAGCTCCAGCGCCATATTCAACCCCTGGAAGCCATCCACAGCCAACGACACCTCGTAGCCCTTCGGCTCCAGAACGACATTGCGGACGAAATCCCGAACTTCCGCGCTATCATCAATGACGAGTATGTGATCGTGTAATGACATCATGATTCGGCAAAAATATCCACTTTACAGTCTGAAAGCGCCGCTCCGATATTCATTGCGTGGTCTTCAGAGCCTCGAGCAGTTTGGCAATCTGATATCCTGACTCCGCCTCAGCTTTTAGCCATTGTCGAACCAGCGCATAACGGGCTACAAAAACTCGTGCGAAGTCATCACTTGCATCTGTGGCAAGGTCCACGGTCGAGAACAGCATGATCCACCGCGCCCATTGTTCGAAAGATTCCTGGTTGAACCAGAGCACATCCTGGTGACGGTTGACACCGAGATAAGCCTGTACTTCACGCTCGCGCAGCATCGCGTATAGGACACGGTAAGCCGCGTTGCTAGCAACGCCGTTGTCGTCTTCGTCCACATCTTCAAACCAACGTTGATAACCGATCAGCAGCTTGATCAACGCCACCGCCCAACGCGCCGCGCCTTCTTCCAGACCCCACTCTTCCAACGCGCCCGCAATCAGTTTGCCGAGTAACCATTCGTCGATCCAACTGCGGCTGATCTCGTCTAGCGTCCCGACAAGGCCAGTCGTTCCGATAGGTTCCGAGGCCCCAGAAGATGCCGTATCGGCATCGACAACTTTGCCCAGAGCGTGGGTGAAGAGCCAGCCGAAAAGCACGCCCCAGGTAAGTGGTGCGGCGGCCTTCCAATCCTTGAGAACATAATCCATCGCCGCCCGGTAAGCCGTAACCGCTTTGGTGCCGCCTTCAGCCGTTGGAGCCAGCTTTTTGAGGACGACCGGCAGCGACAGCATAGTCTCCAATTTCGCGCATACTTCTTTGGCTACAGGGACTTCGTCGCCCGTAGCCTGAGCGACATCCTTGATAGCGTGCAGCAGGTCCACCATCTTCTGCTCAACCTGAGGCAGAACCTCAGCGTCTAAGGTGTCCTCCTCCGGTTTGGTGATGCGGGCCGCGAGCAGCCAGCGGAAAGCTGGTGCGCTCACCAACATACGGAATGGCGTGTGAACCGGGGCGAGGAACAGTTCCTTCATCGCCTCGTCGATGCTGGGGACACCGCGCCCGTTGAGATAGGCCGCCAGTTGCCCATAGTGTCCCCATTCATTGTCGTACATCAGCGCGAAGTCCACGAAAACGTGGACTTGATAAGCGTGCAATTCTGCATACAGGCCATGCTGCACCAGTTCATGACAGTTACGGATGTATTCCAGGCCGGAGACAGCGTCTCCGGAGACGGCGGCATCACGGAAAATCAGGTAAGAACGCGGATCATCGGGAATTTGCAGCCCTTCGGCGAGCGATTGCTGCACCAGGGTCTTTTCGCCGTCCTCGTCCTTCACCACATAACCAACGGACATTCGAGCCCAACCGCGCGTCTCGGCGTAACGATTGTGATACAACACCAACGACCGTTCCTGCCCCATACGGTTGGAGTAGACGAAAACGTTCTCATCCACGTAGCCATCCGGGGTGACAAAGTCATACAGCCGGAAGTCCTCCACTTCGGCGAAGAGTGCACGGCGGTGCAACAAAGGGAAGACTTGCCGTTCATGACGCTGCACCAGGTATTCGTCAGCTATCTCATCCCAATAAGCGCGGCGATACTCCATGCCGTACTTCTCGGTGTAGCCTTCCACCTGTCCATGTCCGAACATCGGCAGCCCAGGCAAGGTCGCCATCACCGTGCAGATGCCAAAGTATTTATCGCCCTTGCCAAACTGATCCACGGCCGTGCGCTCGTCAGGATTGTTCATGAAGTTCACGTAGCGCTTGAGGATTTGCGGATCGAAGTCCAACGTGTTCTTAATCAACTGGCGATACTCGGCGTTTTTCTCATCGCGCATCATGTTCATAAACGCGCTGTTGTACACACGATGCATGCCCAACGTGCGGACAAAATAACCTTCCATCAGCCAGAATGCTTCAGCCAGCAGCAATGTGTCGGGCGCTTCCTGCGCCACACGATCCACCACTTCCCGCCAGAATTCCTCCGGCATCGATACGTCGAAATCTGCCTTCGTCATCCCAAAGTCCGCGCGGGAAGCAATATCGCCGCCGGTCCCCGGCTCAGGGAACCAGAGGCGCTGGTAGTGCTTCTTGGTCAACGTCATGGCCGCGTCAAAGCGGATGACGGGTGAACGCCGCGCCACGCTCAAAATCGTCTGGATGACGGCCTCACGCACCTCCGGATTGAGATAGTTGAGCTGCGCCGTGTCATTCCAGGGCATGCTCGTTCCATCGTTGCCGTGATAGATGTAACGCGTGTCACCGGTCCAGTGATCGACGCGCTTGAACACCACGGCGGCGTCGGTGCGGTCGTAGTAATGATCCTCGAGGTAAATGCCCACGCGCGGGTCGCGGCTCAGGTTCACACCGTTGAAGGTATAGCCAGGGAAAGGGCTATATGGCAGGCCGATGAACCAATCCGGATGCTCCATCACCCACGTGGAATCAATGCCCACATGGTTGGGAACCATATCACTCGCCATGCGGATGCCGCGCTGCCATGCACGCGCCTTGAGGGCTTCGAAGGCACTCTCGCCACCTAAATCGTCGGCAATGCGGTAGTCTTCCAGCGAGTAGGCCGAGGCCACGGCTTCAGGATTGCCCATCATCTGCTTAATGCGCTGTGACGCGACGCTGCGCTGCCACAACCCGATCAACCACAAACCGCTGATGCCCCATCGCGCCAGCATATCCAGTTCAGCATCCGGCACTTGATCGAGATGCGTAATTTCGCGCTGGTATCTCTTGGAAAGCTGATCTAGCCAGACGTAGGCATTTTTGGCCATGAGCACCAGACGAGGCATCCATGCGCTATCCGGACTAAAGCGCTCCGGTTCCAGTTCCATCCCACCGAACTCGTAGGGCAACGCCGGGCCGGGGCCAAAGCCAAAGAATGGCTTCTGTTCCTCGGCAAGCAGATCCAGGCTGCTGAGGACGCGATAAAGATACTTGCCTAAAATAGTGGCCCAATTCGTGCGAATGAACTCCAGTTGCGCTTCGAGGGAATGGGGAAATCGGCGCGCGGGCGTCCGCAGCATCTCGATGAGGGTCTGGTTATCCGGGCCAAAGGTGGGTTGCGTGCTGAAGAACTCGTCGAGCAATGTTATGATTTGCGAATAGACGGTGAACTTTTCAAGGTCGCTATCATCGAAAAGTTCCATGAAAGGAGAAAACGCCGGATTGTCATTCGCCAGCCAGAGCATCAACAGCTCTTCGAGCGCCACCTGTTGGTGCGGCGTGTCGCCGGTTGCGCCCGCCAGGTAATCCGTCACCGTCGCTTCGTGGCGATAGACAGCGAGAGGCGGGAACTGGTCGGCGAAAGTACGCAGTGCGACGGCCATACGATCTGGACCGAGCTTATCTTCCACGTAAGCAAGCGCCTCCACTATCGCAGTGGGTTTGCGTCGTTCGCAATACTCACGCACGACCGCGTGTAGAATTTCATCGATCAACCCCATCGCATTGATCTGCCCGGCGCGCACCGCCTGCTCCGGGAAGTTGATGAGGTCACGTTTATCGTTCATCTTCTGCGCGAAGACGCGCGCGGCGTGGAAGTTTGCAAAGATGACGTTTCCACTCAACATAAACAGGCTCTCGTCAAACTTGTAAGTATCGCGCGCCTGGCGTGAAACATGGAACTCCCTCAACGCATTGTCGTGGTGCATAGCGGCTCCTTCAGAACGGTTCAACGGATTGAGTAATGTCAGACTACAAAAGTCTCAACCCAAGTCTGCTAGCGCAAGTCTCGTGTTCGCCGCAGATTTTAGCTAAGGGTTCGTAAAAATATAACTTCCCGTTTTTTGGCTCTACGCCCCGTCCCTAGGGCGCTCTGCGCGGGAACTTATTCTTTTACAGGCTCTAAGGACTGAAAGCTAAATAGCTTTCCCATTGGCGGTGCTTTCTATACCCGCTTTCAGTTTGAATTGGGACAGTTATTTGGTACCTATTCCTAAATTGGACAGCACGTGAGACTTTTGTAGTCCGGCGCCAGCCCAAATTTTGATCTACAGAGATTTACCAGTTGAGACTGCCTACGATACTCAAAATCATGCTTAAGAGCAAAATGACCGTAATCACAACAAATATGATCCGTGCTACTTTTGCGGTTCTAGTTTTCATACATATCCCCCATAAAATTCCACGTTGTGTCATTCCTCGTTCTTGCCAGGAATGCCAAGTAACATTCTAAACAAGATCAAGACTGCCGATACAAAAACAACCAAAACTGAGACGATATACACAGACCGCATCGGCATACCGACCGGTTCAGATGATAGTGCAAGCTGCTGTTCCGGCGAGACTGACTCAGCCGTACTCGGGACAACTGTATCACTCACTGGCGATCGCGTAACGACATAGATCAGTAGTACCGCAATAACGATCAGCAACGCGATCATGCTCAGCAAAATGAGCAAGGAATTACGGCGCATCGTATCTCCTCTTCAACGATCGGCAGCGCTCACTAGATAGCAAGCTACAGGCACCCAATCGCCTCACTGTGTGCTCATTATAGCATATTTAGGGAACAGGTATACTCTAACCTCTTACATAAAGAAGGGGGATTGTGCGGAACAGCACTCCGCACAATCCCCCTTTCTTCAAGGAGGTTACTTGTATCAGATTATCTATGACTCGGGCGCCGGTGCCGACGCAGCAACGGCCCGTTCCAGCAATTCCTGGATACGCGGCGCCATCTGCGCGGGATTGGGATGCAATCCTTCCAGCAAGAGCAGGTTCTCGAACAACTGCTCCACCGTTAGGTCAATCAGCGGATCGGCGAACCGCGTCTCGATGAGACGTGCCAGATTTTGGATCAGCGGATGTCCCCGGTTGATCTCAAGGATCTTCACCGGAACCTCGTAGTCCTGCTCGATCAAGCGGCGCACGCGCTGCATCTCGTGCTCTGGGCCACTATCCTGCGACACCAGACGGCACGGACTGTCCTTGAGCACCTTCGACTCACGGACGTCCGCGACACGTTCGCCGAGGACGTTCTTGAAGCGCATAATCAGCTTGCCGAACACCTCTGCGGGCAATTCAGCCTCGGTGTCTTCGGCAGATTTATCTTCGGCGGCTTCCGGCAGTTGCAGATCGGGATCGTCGACGTTCTTTAGTGCTTTGCCCTCGTATTCGCGCAGGTTTTGCACCATAAAGGCATCCAGTGGATCGACGAGATAGAGCACTTCCAGGTCGCGTGCCTTGAATGGATCCAGGTGAGGGCTACGAGCCACGGAAGTGAGATCGTCGCCCAAAATGTAGTAGATATCAGCCTGGTCCTCAAGCATCCGCTCGGCGTACTCGCTCAACGCGACAAGCGCGCCGTCCGACTTGGAGGTAGAGAAACGCAGCAGCGGCAGCACATCATCGCGCCCGCCAAAATCCATGGCCACGCCTTCCTTAATGAACGGTCCGAACGCCTCCCAGAAAATTTTGTAATCCTCAGGGTTCTCCTCGCCTAGCTCGCGCAGCGCCTTCAAGACGCGCCCGCGCAGCGCCTTCTTGATGTGGCCCATCGTGCGCGTACTCTGCACCGACTCACGCGCCACGTTGAGTGGAATGTCCGCCGAATCCACCACACCTTCGACAAAGCGCAGGTATTCGGGCAACATATCCTTGTTGTTCTCCTGGATGAGCACCTTCCGCGAGTAAAGCTTCAGCCCGTGGTCTGTACGCAGGCGGAACATCCCGCGATCGCGGTGGCGCGGGACATAGAGCACGCTGCGGATATCCACCGGCGCGTCGGTGATGAGGTGCAGATGCAGCAACGGCTTTTCGAAGTCCAGGGTAAGTTGGCGGTAGAAGTCATCATACTCATCATCGGTCACTTCATTCGCCGGATTGCGCCACAGCGCCGTCTGGTGATTGGCGATCTTGTCCTTCACATAGATGGGGAACGAGACGTAATCGGAGTGTTTCTTGACGATTTGCTCCAGCCGCCACGCCGAAGCGAATTCGGTGGCGTCTTCCTTGAGCTCGATCTCAATCGTCGTGCCGCGTTCTGCTTTTTCGGCAGGGCTAAGCGTGTAGGTATTATCGCCGCGTGAGATCCACGTCCACGCCTGTTCGTCCGGCAGATAGGAGCGCGAGGTCACGCTGACTTTGTCGGCGGCCATGAAGACGGAATAGAAACCTACGCCGAACTGCCCGATGATATCGCCGATGCGCTGTTCGGCTTCCAGCTTCTTGAGAAAGGCCATCGCCCCGGAATGGGCGATCGTGCCCAGGTTTTCGATCAGCTCCCCGCGCGTCATGCCGATTCCAGTATCAGAAATGGTCAACGTCTTGGCCTCTTCGTCGAAATCGACGTGCACGGCCAATTCTATCTCCGGGTCAAGCACGTCGGCGTTGGTGAGCATTTCGAACTGTATACGGTTGAGCGCGTCTGAGGCATTCGAGATCAACTCGCGCAGGAAAATCTCTCGCTCCGTGTAGAGCGAGTGGGAAAGAATATTTAATAGTTGTTGAACTTCAGCTTTGAATTCGAGCGACTCTGGTTGTGTCGTCATCTGTACCTCCTACTCAAAATAGTTTCAAGTTGCAGGTTGCAAATTGAAAGTTACGAATTTCTACCCTACTATTTTACTCGCCATCTATTAGAATGAGATTAGAAGCGAATTAACAAAATATAGACAAGCGATCCCTTCTCACAAATCTAGTGGAATGTGGGAGTATAGGGGTAGGATCCCTCCCACACGCCCAAACTCCCACACTCTCTTTTTTAGGATTGAGAATTAAATAACTGTCTGATTAGTTATTGAGCTACCTGACTCTTGCATTTTGAGTCAACAGCATTAGGCTTGAGAG
>JAFGSL010000718.1 GCA_016934645.1 Anaerolineae bacterium | reverse complement strand
TCTGCCGCTGATCGCGCTATTCGTCGTGGCGGCGCTGTTGGTGGTCGTAGGGGAGTCGTTGCCGACACGTCTTACGGACAATCTCTCCGCCGTATCCGAGGAAAACGTGCCAGAGTTCTCGCCGTCGCCGGGCGTGTATCGCCGCAATATCCGTGTCACGCTGAAGGCGACACAGCCGCGCGGGCAGATTGTGTACACGATTGATGGGACACTGCCTTCAGTGGAAGTTGGCCTGCTGTACGAGCGTCCCTTGCGCCTCGATGCCGCGTCGCCGCGCCTGGTAGTGATCCGGGCCGTCGAAATCGTGGGCGGCGTCCCCGGCCCCGCGGTCAGCGCGACCT
Organism: Anaerolineae bacterium; assembly: GCA_016934645.1. The sequence goes on along the minus strand of JAFGSL010000718.1, from coordinate 3,672 downwards.
ACGTGATGGGCGTCCAAAGTGGTCTCCCGATCGTTTCGCTCATCGCCGATCCCACCGACCTATGGGATACCGAGCAAGGCATTTTCGCCAACACCTGGGGACGCAGAGATGATTGGGAGCGTCCTGCGACTGTGCACTACATCGCTCCCGGCGGCGCGACGCAGGGCTTTTCGATGCCCGCCGGTTTGCGCATCCACGGCACGGATCCCGCTGATGCGGCGAAGCAATCGCTGCGGTTGTACTTCCGCAGTGAGTACGGCGATGCCTGGCTGAAGTTCCAGCTATTTGCACTGCATCCCCAGCAGCCTAACAGCGAACAGACGTACAAGCGCCTGCTTCTTCAAGCCGGCGACCGCGCCGGGCGGTGGACGTTCTTCCGCGATCAACTGGTGGCAGATGTGGCGACCGACATGGGCTTGTACGCGGCGCAGGGACAGTTCGTGCATCTTTTCCTCAATGGCGAGAGTTGGGGATTGTACCGTCTGAGTGAGCGCATCGATCGCTTTTTTCTGGAGACCAATTTGGGTATCACCGGCGCCGATCTCGTACAAGATGGCCGTCAACGCGAGGGCGACGATAAGGCGTGGGATGATCTGATAGATTGGGCCACGACACACGACTTGGTAGAACCTGAAAACTTTGCCTATGTCGCCGCGCAGGTCGATTTGGGCAGCCTGACCGATTGGGCGGTGTTGCAGATGTATTTTGGTTTCCCCGCATCTGAATTATTCGCCGTGTACCCGCAGGACGAGGCGTGGTTTTTCCTGTACGAGGGCGGTAGTCAGGCGTTTGCCTCGCGGGCGGATGCGCCGCTATTCCAGGAGGCCAACGCCGATTTCACGATCTTGTTGAGCGCGCTGCTCCACAACCCGGACTATCGGGCACAGTTCGCCCGCCGGTTGACGACGCTGCTCAACACGACGCTCGATGAACGCGCCATTCAGAGCCGGGCACAGGCGCTTACAGCAACGCTGCGCGATGACATCAAGTATGAGGATGCGCGTTGGCCTTCACCGTTTTTGTGGGAGGAGAACGTGGAGGCTTTCCTCGCCGAGTTTACCGCCAACCGGCCTGGGCAGGTGATGGAGCACTTTGCCGCGCTGCTGCCGCTGGGCAAAGTGACATCGTTACAGGTTGAAGTATCGCCGTCGGAAGCCGGGTACGTGTATATGGAAGACACGCGGTTGGTGATTGACGATGGTGTGTGGCAAGGTGACGCAGGATGCGTCGCCCTTTCCGGCGCACTGGTGCAGTTCACGGCAGTTCCCGCATCCGGGTTTGGCTTTACGGGATGGACGCTTACGCCGGATAACGGTGAGCCGTCTGCGTTGACGAACGTCACGACGACGGTGACTGCGCCGCAGCATATCTTCGCGCACTTCACACCACTTCCCTGCCTCTCGCTTTCCCCCCCATCGGGGGGGACTAAGGGGGGGAATCTGCCTCCTGACATCGTCATCATCAACGAATTCTGGATCACCGACAACGGCACGTACTACGCCAGCGTCGGCAGCCAGCCCATCGAGGGCGATTGGATCGAGTTGCTCGTGCAACGTGACGGTATCGATCTACGCGGCTGGCGGCTTACCGACAACGACACGAAGACGGGGATGGCCGAGGGTTCGATTATCTTCCCGCACATCGACGCGCTGGCCTCCGTACCACGTCACACGCTCATTCTCATTCTGGCGACGGAGAGTGAGAGCAACGCCTACTATTTCCCGGAGGATGACGTAAATTCCCGTAACCGGCGAATGTTATTCTATGTCGGCAACGGCGCACTGGATGTGACGACGGACCCTGGATTTGCCATGGGCACAAACGATGACAACCTGGCGCTGTTAGCACCCGGTCCTACGGCTGCTTTTGAGGACGATGTCGGCATTGATTTTGTGGCCGAGGGCTACGCAGTCACGCCGCATTCGTTTGGCATTCTAGCGGATGGGGTGACGTTTGACCGCTCGTTCCGCAAACTTGGCGCGGACGATGGCGCGCTTTTCGTGGGGCTGGGGAGCAACGACGCGCTGGAGGATTGGATCGTCGATCCGCCCGCGCCTCTCTCCGGCGACGAGGTGCGCGCGGATTCGCCGAATATCGTCACGCCGGGAGCACGGAATTACCAGCAGCGGTTTCCGCTGTTCCCATAGTGAGATACTGATCCGTACATAGAAACTAAACCTTTTCAGCTCTCCCGAAAGCGTATAGAGGTTTAGAAAGTTATGTTTGGATCAGTAGTTCTCCAGCACCAGTTTCCCCAACGGTTCATCGGACTGGATGCCGCTGACATTGGCCATCACGGTCTCTATCCCCTCGGCAGCGATGCGGCGTTGCAGTTCGACGGCCAGTGGATCGTCGGCGTTGTCGAACCGGTAAGCAGCGGCGATGGCGAGACTGAGCGCATCCGGTGTTACACCGGCCCTCTCGACCAGCCTCGCCGCGCCCACCAGCCGCTCTTTGGGGCCGAGTTTGCGCAGCGGATCGCGCGCCAGGCGGACGATGGTATCGGCCAGCGCGCAGTTGGCGAAGTTCTTGAACAGTTCCGCGATGTAGTCATCGAGTTCGGCGGTGTTCATATCGTACACGCCCACAAAGCCTGCACGGGTTTCGGCAAAGGCACGTGTCAACACATCGTGGATAACCGGATCCTCTAGCGCCTGCCAGCTCTGAATATGGCCGCGCCGGTAACCCAGGTAGCTGAGGATGGCGTGCCCGCAGTTGTGCAGGTACAGCTTGCGCTCAATGTAGGCGGTGAAGTTGTCGGTGGCGATTAGCCCCACGATCTCCGGCAGTGGGCCGATGAAGCGGCGACGGTTCACCGGCAGCTTCTTGTACGCGTCGGCGATGATGAAGCTGCAATCTGCGCGCGAAGATTCGCGCGCGCGCATTTCGGGCGTCGGCTTGGGGATGGTACGCCCGATAACGACGTCCACGAAGCCGACGTGGGCATCGGCATACGCGTGCAGTGGGGTGGGGACGTGTGCCATAACCATACCCCGGAACGTGGACGAAGCATCCTGCATATTCTCGCAGATTAGCACGTTGAGCGGCGCGGCTACGTCGCGTTCTACGCGACGGACGATGCCTGCCGCGATAATCGGCGCGATGTCGGGCAGCGAGCGGACGCCCACCGCCGTCGTCACCAGCGATGTTTTGGCTAACGCCGTCACCAGGGTCTCGTCCGCCCGTGAGTAGAGCGCCCGTGCCGCCGGAATGACGAGATCCTCACTCCAATCATTCTCCACCAGACGCAGCGTGTATGCCCGGCGCGCGTTCAACGCCTCGATCAGCTGTTCATCAATTTCCACGAAGGTGAGCGTGTAACCGGATTCGCTGAGAAGCTGCCCCAGGAATCCCCGCCCCACGCATCCTGCGCCAAACATCACGACGGTCTTTTCTGCCCCAAGTTTCTCTGTTGTCATTGTGTTATTCCTTGTTTTGGCTGCGTTTGTGAGATTATAGCATGATCCAGGGTCTTATCATTCTCGCGAGCCAAGAGGCATGTACGCACTATTTTGTCGCTAAAGCGGTTTTTTAGGGGGATTTTTGGGGCGGGGCGCAGCCCCGCCACAAAAATCCCCCCTGTCCCTGGCCTTTAGGCCGTAGCAAGAATCATTGACTTGAAGATGAAGTATGATAGACTGCCCACGCAATGGTTATGGCGAAGCTTCTGCG
>JAFGSL010000717.1 GCA_016934645.1 Anaerolineae bacterium | reverse complement strand
CGACTGCGACCGCTTGACCTTGGCGACTTCAGCAGCCTGCTCTTCCGGCGAAAGGTTGCGGTGGATGATGCCGAGTCCGCCTTCCCGCGCCAGCGCAATCGCCAGCGGCGCTTCGGTGACGGTATCCATTGCTGCTGAAAGGACGGGGATATTCAGCGTGATGGTCGGTGTCAGCGCCGCACTGACGTCGGTTTGATCGGGTAATACCTCGGTATACCCTGGCACGATGAGGACATCGTCGAAGGTTAAGGCTTCAAGCCTATTGAAAACGGTCTCATTCATTACACATGCCTCCTTTGATTGTGCTGGTTGCTAACGCCCGAGGAGTCTATCATAGATTTGGGCTGGACGAACATAAATTTGACCCATCATACCAGAACCACGATGGAGTGCAACTGTAAACTTGGCTAACTAGCACTTTGGCGTACAATGTAAGAATAAGGTCAGTAACATCAATCTAAAAATCACTTACATAGGAAGGAATACTCATGAACTCAATTCTTGGACACATCGTATACACCGGGACTGACGTTCTTGAAAACGTCTACGTCAATATGGACGGCACCACCGTCGCCAGCATCACGGCAGAACCGGCGGGGACGCTGGTAGGCGAATACCCTGTCATCACGCCGGCGTTCATTGACGGGCACAGCCACATCGGTATGGTCCGCGCGGGCGAACCTTCGGCTGAATCGGAGACGAACGAGCGCATGGACGCGATGCTGGCCCACGCCGACGCGCTGGATTCAATCCAGATGGATGACCACGGTTTCGTGGACTCCATCGAGTCTGGCGTGTTGTACTCGTGCGTGGTGCCTGGCAGCGGCAACATCATCGGTGGCAATTCCGCCGTCATCCGCAACTACGGCAAAAACACGAACGTCGCGCTGATCCGCCGCGCAGGGATCAAGGCGGCCTTCGGCTACAACCCGATGTCTACCCGCGAGTGGAAGGGCACGCGCCCTTTCACCCGCATGGGCGCGCTGGCGATCCTGCGCGCCAAGCTGCACGACGTGCGACAGAAAATGGCGAAAGAGCAGGCCAAGGAAGACGCCGATGTCACCTACACCGCCGAAGAGATCATCCTCAAGTCGCTTTTGGTGGGGGCAGATCGGCTACGTGTCCATGTCCACAAGAGCGACGATATTGCAGCCCTGCTGCGTTTTGTGGATGAGTTTGGGCTGAAAGTCACCGTGGAACACACCTGCGACGTGCATGAAGTGGAAATTTACCGCGAACTCAAAGCCCGTGGTATCCCCGTTATCTACGGCCCGATGGATTCACTGGCTTACAAAGTCGAACTGAAGCACGAAAACTGGCGCAACATCAAGTACCTGATCGAATCCGGCGTGGAGTTCGGCCTAATGACTGACCATCCGGTGATTATGCAGAAGATGTTGTTCTTCGAGCTGCGTTGGTTCCTGCGGATGGGCTTTAGCAAGCAGCAGGCGCTGGAGATCATTACTCGCAAGAATGCGGAAATCCTCGGCGTCGCCGACGTCCTCGGCACGCTCGAACCGGGCAAGTGGGCGTCCCTCGTCTGCTGGAACGGTGATCCGTTTGCGCTGGAGAACTACCCGGTTGCCGCATACGGAGAGGGCCAACTCGTCTTTCAGGAGTCGTAGAAGCTTGGGTTGAAAGTTTCGAGTTGCAGGTTTCAAGTTATTTCGTTTTTCTTGCCAACTTGCAACTTTCAACCTTTAACTTGCAACAATGTGAACGGGCCCGTCCTTACACACCAGCCACCCGGCAGGAATGTTTGCCACCTGCCGGGTTTGTGTGTCTAGCTCACAACTGCCGCAGATCCCCATCCCACAGCGCAGATGTGCTTCCCACGAAAATTGGTGGGGCAGATTATGTGCCTGACATTGCTGGGCCAACACCGTGAGCATGGGAACCGGTCCGCAGGCGTAGACACAGTCCGGACGGCGCGCTGCAATCGTGGCCTCGACCGCCTGTGTAACCAATCCGCGCTCCCCAAGCGTGCCGTCCTCCGTTGTGATATGTACTTTCTCAACGGATTGAACGGATGAAACGGATTTTCGTTTTCCCAATCCGTTAAAATTCGTTAAATCCGTTGATATAAAGTTCCCCGCCAGCAGCACATCTTCCGCCGTCCGCGCACCGATGCAGACCTCGACCGTATGTCCGGCAGCCAGCACCGTCCGCGCCAGGAAGAGCAGCGGCGCAACGCCGTAGCCACCGCCCACGAGCAGATGATGCTGTCCACGCAGCGCGAAGCCTTGCCCGAGCGGGCCGCGCACCCACACACGATCGCCCACATCTAGCCTGTACAACGCTTCACTGAACGGTCCCACAGCAACGACCATCAGCGCTAGCGGATCGTTGCCCGCGATACTGAACGGTTTCTCGCCCACGTCCGGCAGCCATGCCATCACGTATTGCCCTGGCTGCGCCTCAGGCAGTGCCCTGTCGAAGATGAAGGTCTTTGTCCGGTAATTTTCTATGTGGATTTCGGTAATGGTAAAGGTTTGGTGCATAACGATATCCTTGCTGTGACGTGAAACGTGATGCGTGATACGTGAAATCTGTTCACGTATCACGTACCACGCATCACGAGCGCTAAGCTATACCTCGTATAGCGTCCAGATTTCTGTATCCTTCATTCTCCATAAACGCCGCCAGTTCCGCCGCGATGTCGCCTAGTGCTTCGACACCGCGCGTCCACACTGCCGACCCAACGCCGACGGCGGTCGCGCCTGCCATAAGCATTTCCGCCGCATCGCGTCCGGTGGTGATGCCGCCTGTCCCGATGATGGGAACACGCACCGTGCGCGCGATCTCGTAGACGCAGCGCAGCGCGATGGGCTTGAGCGCCGGTCCGGATACGCCGCCGGTGCGGTTGGAGAGCACCGGACGTCCCGCCTCGGCATTGATGAGCATCCCCGGCATGGTGTTGACCGCGGTGATGGCGTCGGCACCGGCTTCGACGACGGCAGCGGCGATGCGCCCGATATTCGGCACGTTCGGGGCGAGTTTGACGCTGATGGGAATGTTGCCCGTATGGCGCTTCACCGCCTCCGTGACAGCCGCGGCGCTCTCACACGAGGCCGCGAATGGTGTCCCTAACTCATCGGCGACGTTGGGGCACGAGATATTGACCTCGATGCAATGTGGCTGCGCCGTCGCGACCGTGCGTGCCACGTCGCCGAATTCCATCACCGTCCCGGCGAAGATGCTGGCGATGAGCGCAACGCTGAGCGGCTCCAGCCGCGCGCGTGTCTCCACCAGCATCTGTGCTTCCTCTTCGGCGCCGGGATTGCTCAAGCCGATGGCGTTGAGCAGGCCGTGGCCCCAGTCCACAGCGACGGGGTTGGGATGTCCGGCGCGAGGTGCTGGGCCACAGCTTTTCGCCGTGACGGCCCCCGCGCCGGCAAGTGCTGCTCGCTCCAGCAGGTCAGCGCTCGTGCCGAGGATGCCGGAAGCCAACACAATGGGATTGCGCAAGGTTAAACCGAGCAGATCACACGTCAAATTGGGCATTAAGCTTCTGTTCTTCCCGACAAAACCGTGTCAGCATAGATCGTCATCGCCGCGCACATAAAGTCGGCCAGGCCAGGCTTGTACTTCTCGTAGAAGGCGTGGAACTCCGGGTGTTCTGCATACCCGTGCCCTAAGCCCCGGTAGATTTCGGCATTCGCCGGATAGAAGTTCTCGATCCAGGCGTGATGCCGGGCGATGAGCGTCTGCACCTCCGGGGATTCCGGCGCAGCGTCCGCCAGCTCTGCGATGGCGCGCGTGACGGCGTCGCCTTCAGCTTTGACCGCTTGCCATTGCTGTTTGGTCAGCTTGCGAAGTCGCTGCTGCGAGAGTTTCACCAGCTCTGGGTCGTACATCTCGGCGACCTCACGGTCGTAACGTTCCCGCTGTTCAGGGGTAAAGCCAGCATAAAGGTCTTCGTCTGTCAGTGTCATATCATCCTCCGTCAAACTTGATAGTGTTTTGTCCAGTGTGTCCAGGAGGCGTGTCAGCCGAGTTACTTGTTGCTCTAGTTGCGTCCGGTGTTGTTGCAGAGCGCGTACTTGGTCGAACTCCGGATCGTCCAGGATGCGGTGAATTTCATCCAACGGCACATCCAGCTCCCTGAAGAACAAGATTTGCTGCAAACGCAGCAGCTCTTGCCGTTCATACAGCCGGTAGCCCGCCGCGGTTCGGGACGACGGCTTCAGCAGCCCGATGTGGTCGTAATGGTGGAGCGTGCGCACGCTTACCCCGGCCATTTTTGCCAATTGGTTCACCGTATAGGCTTTCACGTTTTCCTCCTTGACGCTCAACAGTATACACTATCACGTAACGTCAGAGTCAAGTAGGAAATTAGTCCTACGTCGAGTTGGAGGTTACAGGTTGAAAGTTGTAAGTGCATGAGCGGATAACTCGTCACCTTCAACGTGCAACTTTTAACCTAGACTTCTGTCCACATCCGCTGGTTGAACATGGTGAGGCCTTGGCTGGCAAAGAACGTTTGCGCTTTCTCGTTGAAAAACCACGTGTCGACGGCGACGGTTGTGATACCCTGTTCCTTTGCTAACTCGCGCACGGCCTGGATGAGTGCCGTGCCACAGCCATGCCTCTGGTACGCTGGCTTGACGGAGATTTGGTTGATGTAGACATAGTTCCACGGGTGCATATAGGCATTCTCCGGTCGTCGTACAACGTGCGCAAAAATGTAGCCAGCGTCTTCGCCGTCGATGTTGGCGATATAAAAGTAGTTGTTGGGATCGTTCAGTTGTTCGGTGATGTAGGTTACGGCAAAGCCGGGATCCGAGATGTGCTTGAAGATGTGCGGCAGTGCTTCCGCGTGGACATTCTGCACATCCACGTTAAGTGCGGAGATAATTTCAGCATCGGCCAAAGTTGCTAAACGGATTTCCATTGCTATTCCTCCGGCGAATTTCGAATTACGAATCACGAATTATGCATCATGTCTATACAAACCCTTGCGAAGGTTCAGAAACCTTCGCAAGGGTAGCTGAATTACGAATCATGCCGCCAAATAACGCTTCACTTCTTCGAACGTGACTTCGGAGATGCACTTCTCGTCCCGCAATGTCTCGAGAATCTGTCCAATCGTGAGTACGGTGTGGAGGCGTAGCCCCTTTTCCGCCAAGGCCGCTCGTCCGCCCTGTTCTCGATCCACGAGGACGACAACATCCTGCACCTTGAGTCCTGCGTCTTGCATCTTCTGAACTGCGGTGACGATGCTGTCCCCACTGGTGATAACGTCCTCGATGGTGACGGCGATCTGATCCGGCTCGAATGCACCTTCGATAGCTTGGCCTGTCCCATGCGCCTTGACTTCCTTGCGCGGATAGATCATCGGGCGTCCCAATTGCAGCGCGACAGCGGCAGCAGCGGGTAGCGCGGCATATGGTACTGCGGCAATGTGATCGAAGGTGAGGTCATTCATCACATCCGTATAAGCCGCAACAACGCGCTGGAAGACCTCCGGGAAGGAAATGACGCGGCGCAAATCCACGTAAATAGGCGATGTCTTACCCGATGCCAATGTGAATTCGCCGAACTTGATGCAGCCGGCCTCGAATAAGTTTAGAATTAAGGCCGTTTTAGACCTGACAGGTTTCGGGCGAACGCAGTTTGCACAACCTGTCAGGTCTGAACGGGCTTGGTTGATCTGATCACGTAGTTCCTGCGCGACGGTTCGCGGCCCCTTTGCGTAGAGGACGGCACGGGAAACGGGCACGATCATCCCGATGCCTTGAGCATCCAGCCCGGCGCTGAGCGCCGCGTCCAGATTGCCGCCCTGCGCGCCGACGCCGGGTGCAAGAATCCAGCGGTCTGGCGCCAGCGCGCGCACGATCGCCAATGCCTCCGGCTGCGTTGCGCCGACGACGAAGCCGAGTTGCGTCGCGTCGCCCCAGGCTTGCGCCTGCACGGCGATCCGCTCGAACAGCGGCGG
>JAFGSL010000113.1 GCA_016934645.1 Anaerolineae bacterium | reverse complement strand
GATCCGTGGGCCGTAAAATTGCATCCCGCCTTGTCAGCCTTGCTTACTCATAAGCATATCGCCGTTACTTTGGGCGAAATTTAGGTAGTTAAAGGAGGTATACCTTGAAAATCGCGTTGTTTTACTATGATGAGTTTGCTGAGTTTGAAGTGGTGCTGGCCTGTCTAGTCTTCAAGCGGCACGGTCTCGTCACGATCGCACTGGAAGACCGGGAATATCGCAGCGAGGAAGGGCAAAGATTCTGCGTGGATCAGGTTATCAAGGACGTTGATGTGGATTCGATAGATTTGTTGATCATCCCCGGTGGAGAACCGGCGCTCTTAGTGGACAACCTCGAACTGAAGCGCTTCGTCGAGAGCCTGCTCGCAAAAAACAAGAAAGTGGCCGGAATCTGTGGGGGGGGCCGCTGTGCTGGCCGGTTTTGGGCTGCTGAAAGGGAAAAAGTGTACCGGATTGGCTTCAGGTAAAGCGCCAGACATTCCTGAGTACCAATACTTCTCAGAATCCATCTTCCTGGACGATCACGTGGTGGTGGATGGCAATATCATCACGGCACAAGGCCAGGCCTACGTGGAATTCGCCTTTGAGCTTGTGCGTCAAATGGGGCTGTGCGGGACGGAAGAAGAATGTCAGGCAGGGATAAGGTGGTTCAAGAACATCAGGTGATCGGATATGAATGCTGACCCAAAAACACCCGGAAATATCGACGAATGTATCGCGGGCTTTCCTCCTGATGTCCAGGAAATTTTGGAGAATATCAGGCGGACGATCAAACAAGCCGCACCCGATGCAGACGAAACCATCAGCTATCAAATACCGACCTTCACATTGAAGGGCAATCTGGTGCACTTTGCGGCTTTCAAAAAGCACATTGGGTTTTATCCTATACCGACCGGCATTGAAGCCTTCAAGGATGAGCTATCTGCCTATGTGTGTGGCAAGGGTTCGGTCCAGTTTCCGCTCGACAAACCAATGCCTCTTGACCTGATCCGCAGAATCGTGGAATTCAGGGTGAAGGAAAATCTGGCAAAAGCGGAAGCAAAAACGAAGGCCAAGCAAGCAAAAAGGACGCGAGAGAAAAAATGAAAGTACAACGTATTGGAAAAAGAGGTTACCTGTTCATCTTTGAACTTGGCGAAGTTGGGGCAGACACGGGAAATGTGTATGTTATCCGTGGGAAAAAACATTGGTTTGTGATCGATACTTTTCTAGGCCCAGATGCGATACAGGAAATAAAAACTTATTTGGGCACAGACTTTGACGAGAAACCGGCTGTCGTCATTAATACCCATTCGCATTTTGATCATTTTTGGGGAAACTGCGCCTTCCAGAATTCGATGATCGTTGCCCACAGATTGTGTCGGCAAAGCATACTGCAACAACACCAGGTGGACTATCTTGAGAAAAACCCCGAATTCCAGCGGGGAAAGGTGGAACTGGTTGCACCTAATGTGACCTTCGAAAAGCGGATGATCTTTGAGGATGAAGGTATCGAATTGTTTCACAGCCCAGGGCATACGCACGATGCCATATCGTGCATCGATACAGAGGACCAGGTCTTGTTTGTGGGTGACAACGTCGGATTGCCCATACCGTCCATTTATCCAGGGGTGAAAGTGGAAGATTTCATTCTAACGCTCGAAACATATCGTTCACTTGGACTTCCGAGGATGGTGAGCAGTCATTACAATGAGATTGAAGATGACCTGATTGCCGCGAATCTCCGGTACTTGCGCACATTGCTGGCGGATGACACGGCGGAGTATGATCAAGGCGACTACAAGTTCTTCAACGATTGGAATAGAAAGATGCTAGCCAGGCAAGTGACGGAAGACTGAGCACAGCAGACAAATGGAACACCATCCAGTGTGAAATGCGGATGCATCTGGATCCGATGAACTAGGCCGGGGGAGGGGAAGTCTATGGAACGGACCGAATGGTTAAAGCACATGCGTGAGAAAGCGGAAGCGCTTTACGATCACTTCGCGCCGCTGTATTGGGTGGTATGGGGACTGGGTGAGGGCGGAGCCTACCGGGAGTTTCTGCAAAAGTTTCTGGTGCGGATCGCGCCACATAGCACTCTCCTGTCCGCCGGATGCGGCGCGGGACAGTGGGATGGGGTACTGCTCGGAGTAGGGCACACCGTTGTCGGCATTGATCAATCCCTAGGGATGCTGGCGCGGGCGAGAGAGCACTTCCCGGCGATACGGTATCAGAAAATGGGCTTGCAGGAGATGGATTTCCACGCGGCGTTCGATGGCATCATCTGCGTGGACGCGCTGGAGCACATCTTTCCAGAAGAGTGGCCTGGAATTCTGCAAGGGTTCCGGGACGCTTTGAAGCCGGGCGGCGTGCTGTATTTCACCGTGGATCTGGCGGATGGCGATGACGTGCCGGGCGCTTACGAGCGAGCGAAGGCACTGGGACTGCCGGTGGTGTTCGGGGAAGTGGCGGACAGGGTAGACGAGGCCTATGAGCAAATGATGGCCTTGGAGGCGGGGACACTACCCGATGGTGAGGTAGCAGATGCCTCCGTGTACCACTACCATCCATCGCTGGAGCAGGTGCGGACGTGGCTCGAACAGACGGGATTAACGCTTGAGGACGAAGGCGCCGGGGAGGGGTACGAGCATTTCGTGGTGAGGAAAAGCGCGTGAATAGCTCAGTGCAAATTGATCAGGATCGAATCCGAGCTATCTTCCAGGGTAAACATTCCTACTATGGTGGTCGTCATGCCATCCGCGTAGACAATCGCTGGTATCCCGATTGGCAACATATCATTGTTCCGCAGCTTTCACCAGCGATGCGCGTGCTTGACGTTGGATGCGGGAATGGTGGCTTTCTGTTGGAACTGAATGCAAGCTTCGATACCGGCCTCGGGGTTGATAATGATCCCATACATGTCCGGATGGCTGAAGAGGCGAAACGTGCAGAAGGCATCCACAACGTGAATTTTCTCCTGCTAGATTATCCACGTGAAATCGCACAGCTTCAACTAGAATCCTTCGACATGGTGGTTTCTCTTCGTGGGCCACTCCCCGACACAACCGAGGGCATTCAGGCAGCCCATCATCTGCTCCACGCTGATGGGTTGTTGTATTGCGAAGAGATTGCCGAACGGCATCAAAAAGAAGTCGTAGACATATTTCCCGAGCTTCTTCAAGGCGATGAGGCGACCACCCGCACGGCTGATAGAGTCACAGCGTTGTTTGAACAAAATGGTTTTGATGTACGCCTGGCCGCTGACGTATTCACCAAGTGGATCTATCCAGATGTATATGCGTGGGCGGAGTTAATCAGCAACCTTTGGACTTGGTTGGGTGTCCCACTGCCCGAACCGGATGATCCTCGCATTGCCCTGTTCGCCGAACGGAATACCATCGCCACAGGCGAGATCGAAACCATGCATCACGTCGCCTGGGTCGCCGGTGTGAAACAGTAACGGAATTTTCACCACAGAGAGCACTGGAATCTTTATGTTTTTCTCTGTGTCCTCTGTGTCTCAGTGGTTCATTTTCGAGGAGGTTAACCAGGTGAAACTGTTGAATAAAAGTCAAACAAACCGCCTGCTAGGCTATCCGGTTGATGCGCGCCTACTGATTATCAACGCCGATGATCTTGGGATGTGCCACGCGGTTAACGAGGCTATCTTTCAAGTATTGCTGGCCGGGGTAGCTCGTTCGACGACTTTGATGGTGCCTTGCCCATGGGCCTCGCATGCGATGCGTTTCCTTACCGTACATCCCGACATCCCTTTTGGCGTTCACCTCACTGCAATTTGTGACGGGGAGGATTATCGCTGGGGGGGCCACTCACGTCCAGGACGCGGGTTCCGTCGATGGTTGATGAAAGTGGCTATTTTTATACCTTTGCGCGGATGTTTGAATTTCTCGCGCAGGTCAACCTGGCCGAGTTGGAAATGGAATTTCGGGCGCAGATCGACACTGTGTTGTCTGCCGGACTCACGCCGACGCACCTGGATTGGCATGCCCTGCGTCTTCAGGGCAGGGATGACATCTGCGATGTGATGTTCAACCTGGCGCGGCAGTACGGCTTGGCGCTCCGCGTCGCTGGAGACGCCTGGATTGAGCGTGTGCAGAGCCAGAGACTTCCCGCCAACGATCATGGTTTTTTGGACAGTTACGGCCTTGATTCGGCTAACAAAACCGCGCGTTATGTGCAGATGTTGCGCGAACTTCCAGTGGGCTTGAGCGAGTGGGCGGTACATCCCGGCCTGGATAATGCGGAGTTACGCGCCATCGAACCTGACGGCGCGCATATCCGTCAGGCGGATTATAACTTTTTGATGTCTAGAGAGGCGAAGACCGTTGTGGATGAAGAGGGTATCATCCTCCTAGATTATCGGGCGTTGCAAGCGATCTGGAGTGCAGTGGATTTCTGATTTGCCATTTGTTTGTTTTCAAAGGAGGGTACCAACGTGAAAAAAGAATGGATCGTTGCCAGTATATGTGTCTTGGGTGTGTTAATCTTGGGGATGACCTTCCGTTTGGGCGTTCTCGCCTCGTCTTTATTGCAACCTCAGAGTCTGCTAGAGGCGCAGGCGTCTATGCCAACTGGTTTTACTTACCAGGGACAGCTCAAGTTGGATGGGAAAAGTGTGAACGGAGCTTGCACAATGGCTTTTCGTCTTTTTGACGCCGACACTGGTGGCACACAGATCGGCAGCGCCATCACCCGCACGGTAGTCATCACCGAAGGCCTATTCACTGAAACGCTCGACTTTGGTGGTGAAGAGGGGGTTTTCAATGGCGATGCCCGCTGGCTGGACATCCGGGTACAGTGTGAGGGCGAGCCAAGCTTTGTTGAGCTGGGTCGCCAGGCGATCACTGCCGTTCCGTATGCCTTCTACGCGCAGAGAACCCAAGGGTATGCCAATCTTGTCATTGTCGCCAAAAGCGATGGCGACTACACCAGCATCCAGGCCGCCGTGGACAGTATTGACGCGGCCACTGCCGATCACCCTTACCTGATCTGGGTTGCACCGGGAGTCTACAGTGAGACGGTTGTGCTTAAGCCCTACGTCCATTTGCAGGGGGCGGGACAGGGCGCGACGATCATCACCAGCACGGTGAGTGGCGATTCCCCGGTGACCATCGCCACGGTGGTTTTGACCGATCACGTCAGTGTGCGAGATTTGACGGTGGTTAACACCGGCATTCTCACGAACAACGTGGCGCTGCTGGCCAACAACGGCACGACGGCGACGTTGATTTCCGATGTGACGGCACAGACATTGGGTGGAGGAATGGATGCCGATTATAACAGCACGATTTATGTGACTGGCGACGGCACGGGCGTCACCTTGTTGAACATCACCTCCCTGGCCGCGAACGGCAAAACGAACCGTGGGTTGTTGTGTACCGGTGGTGGAACGGCATACGTTCAGGGCGGAACGTTTGTCGGGCGCGGCGGGAATGCTACTCTTGGTATTCAGGCCTCTAGTGAAAACACGATCCTGGAAGTTGAGAATGTCACGGCCCTGGGAGAGAACAGCAGTAACCTTAATTACGGTCTGTACGCCGGTTATGCGGCTACGGCCACATTGAAAGGGGGGACTTTCACCGCGCGTGGTGGATCGGTTGCGTATGGGATTTACAACGGTGGCTTTGTTGGTGCTGCGCTCTATGTTGAAAACGTTTCCGCCTTAGCTGAGAACGGCAGTAACACCAATGCTGGCCTGGAAACCGGCGCGACGACAACAGTGCACGGTGGCACATTCACGGGACGTGGCGGAAGTTACGCCTATGGCGTTTCCAATAGTGGTGGAGCTGCTAGATTGAAGGCTTCCGGTATTGTCGCTGTGGCTGAGGATGGAAGCGTACGCAGCGCTGGTTTTTACAGCGAATCCACCGCGCAGACGTGGATTGAGCACGCCCGCATCGTCGGCAGTGGTAACGCGCTGCGCTTGCAGAGCAGCACACTTTATCTAGCCGTCTCGGAATTGGATGGAGGCGTTTACAACAGCAGCAGTGCATTGACTTGTTTCCAGGTTTATGACAGTTACTATAATGCTCACACTTGCAACCCATAAGGAAACAAGAGATATCTATGGATGAGTTCGATTTTGAAACCTTAGCCGTCCACGCGGGCGAAGACGCCGACCCGACCACGGGCGCGCTGCGTATGCCGCTGCATATGGCAACGACCTTCAAGTTGCCCAAATTCGGCGTCAAATTGTTCGACGCGCTGATGATGGACTCCTCGCGCCCGCCTTTCGCCTACACACGCTGGGGCAATCCCACCTTGCGCGCGCTCGAAGACCGCCTGTCCGCGCTGGAAGGGGCCGAATCCGCCGTGGTCACGGCGAGCGGGATGTCGGCGGTGTCGGCGCTGATCTTTACCTTCTTGAGCAGCGGCGATCATCTGATCGCTAGCGAAGTCTGCTACGCCGGGTCGGTGGAGCTATTCGGCTTGCATCTGCCGCGCTTCGGCATCGAGGTCAGTCTGGTGGATACCAGCGACCTGGATCAGGTGCGTGCCGCGCTCCGCCCCAACACGAAGCTCGTCTACGTCGAGACGCCCGCCAATCCCATCCTGCGTATCGCGGATATCGCTGCGCTGGCCGAGATTGCGCATGGGGCGGGCATCCCGCTGGCCGTGGATTCGACGTGGGCTGGTCCCAGCCTGCAAAAGCCGCTCGCCCTGGGCGCGGATTTCGTCTTGCACAGTCTGACGAAGTACCTGAACGGCCATGGGGATGCACTTGGCGGCGCAGTACTGGGGACAGAGAAGCATATCCAGCGCATCCGCAAGGAGATGCTGGTTCACCTTGGCGGCGCACTCAGTCCATTCAACGCCTGGTTGATCGCGCGCGGCTTGATCACCTTGCCGCAACGGATGGGGCAGCATTGCGAGAACGCCTTGCGCATTGCCCAATTCCTGGAAGGCCATTCCAAGGTGGAACGCGTTTTCTATCCGGGTCTGGAAAGCCATCCACACCATGCCCTGGCCGCCCGGCAGATGTCCGGTTTTGGGGGAATGCTGACGTTCTGCCTCAAAGACGGGTTGCGGGCGGCCATCACACTGGCAGAGAAGATTCGCCTGTTTTCCTACGCCACATCGCTTGGACACGCCCACAGCCTGCTCTTCTACTATCCCACAGATATGTACATTGACGCCATGCCTTTCTACACCAAAGAACAGAAGCACCGCATTCGCGAGTGGACCGGCGAGGGCCTTGTGCGCGCGAGCATTGGATTGGAAAGCACAGGTGATTTGATCCGTGACCTGGATCAGGCGCTGCGCGCGCGCACGTTCAAGGGCTGGGTTGGGCCGCTGGTGTATCGGGTGATGAAAACGGTGCAAGGCGGGTAGTGAAGACTTCAGATGGAACCTAATCGCCTTTATTTCGTAATAGTATGTCAGGTGGAAAAGCTTTGAACGCAGAAAACTGTCATCGGAGAAAAAAATGTGATGGACACTCAAAGCACGCGACGTCGTATCATTGTATTCCTGGGACTTACCATTCTATTCAGCGCCATCTTCTGGGTGTTGATCATTCAGGCGGGACAACTGAGCGCGGGGCAACTATATATCCTGGGGCTGATGTGGAGTCCTGGCGTCGCCGCGCTGCTCACCACCTTCATCTTCCAGCGCAATCTGCGTGGTCTCGGATGGGGGCGCGGCCCGGTACGCTATCTCTTGCTCAGTTACGCGCTGCCCATCGTTTATGCAGGTGTGGTGTATGGCCTCACTTGGCTTTTAGGGTGGGGGGCGTTCACCACGGAGAATGTGCCCGAAGGTCAATCGTGGCCCCTCTTCGTGCTTCGTAACGCGACAGTCATTTTTCTCTTGGGTAGCTTTTTCCCTGCCCTGGGTGAGGAGATCGGCTGGCGTGGGTTGCTGGTTCCGCACCTGGCAAAGCTGACCTCTTTCACCAACGTGGCTCTCATCAGCGGGGCGATTTGGGCGGCCTGGCACTATCCGCTGATCCTGTTTGCAGACTATCACGCCAACGCGCCGCGCTGGATTGCTTTGCTTTGTTTTAGCGTGATGGTCATCGGCATCAGCTTTGCCTTCGCCTGGCTGCGCCTCAAGTCGGGGAGCGTGTGGACGGCCGCGATTTTGCACGCGAGTCACAACATTTTCGTCCAAAGCATCTTCGACCAGTTGACGCGGGATACCGGCTTTACGACCTACATCACCACCGAATTTGGCGTTGGGATGGCGGTGACGGCGGTCATCGTCGCAGTGGTGTTTTGGCGTCGTGAGAATACCTTGGTTAAGCAGATCCAGGGGGGCGTATGAGTACCGAAATCTATTATTTCTCTGGCACCGGAAATTCTTTGCACGTCGCGCGGGAATTGCAAAAACGACTCCCGGAATCTGACCTTGTGCCCATCGCGCGTTTGTTGCATGAGGATACGCTCAACACGACGGCGGACACGGTGGGCTTTGTCTTTCCCAACTTCTGCCTGACGCTGCCGATTCCCCTACATAATTTTCTGGAAAGAGTCGATGTCGCTTCCGCCCGGTATCTCTTTGCGCTGTGTACGCGCGGCGGCACGCCCTCGGACGCCTTCGATTATATCAACGAGTTGTTGAAGAGGCAGGGTCGGCGGTTGGATGCGCAGATCAACATCACCATGCCCTGGAACCACCCGCTTGGCAAAGAAAACCTGCCCGCGTTGGCGACAGAGGAGCGCGTTGCTTTTCTGGAAGCGGGGATGCAGCGCAAGCTGGATACCTTCAGCCAATCCATCCTTGCCCAAAAAGCGTATTTGATGGAGGATACGGATGTAGATTACGTCCTTCCGCAATGGGTAAAGGCGATGTCTTCATGGATCTCCAAGTCCCTCAACTATGAATTGCACCGCTATATGTACCAGGATATGGTCCATTTTTATAGTGACGAGCAATGCGTCGGTTGTGGTATCTGTGAGAAAGTCTGCCCTAGCCACAAAATACAGATCGTCAACCAGAAACCGGTGTGGCAAGAAGCGACCAAATGCTATGCTTGTATGGCTTGTATCAACTACTGCCCGCAACACGCCATACAGATCCGTTCGAGATTTCCGGTCCAGTCAAGTACCAGCATGACCGGAAGATTCCATCATCCCTCTGTCACCTACAAAGATATAGCACAACAGCGTTGACGCAGAAGGCGCGAGATAGCGCAGCCAATGGTGTTAACAAGATGTCCGTGCGTCTTTAAAGAAGTGAGTAACTATGGAGAATGAGGTGAATGGCAACATGACAGGAAAACTGGATGATTTGTACCGATTGCAGAAGAAAGACGTTCGTCGGGCTGGTGAGGTGCTAACCGATGCCTTTCGGCACGATCCGGTGTGGAATGCGATCTTTGACGGCGTGAACCCAGAACGACGCATAGGCGCCTTCGAAACACCTGTCCGCTATTGCCTGAAATATGGCGAGGTCTATGCCCCTTCAGCCGCTCTGGAAGGCGTCGCTGCATGGGTACCGGGCGAGTTGGCCGACATGACGTTCTGGCGAATGTTCCGTTGCGGGGCGATATGGTCGGGGATGAAAATGGGCATGACCGCAGCTAGGAGAATGATGCCGGTCTTTGCACCCATCGAAGTGGACCGGAGGGCCACGATGCAGGGGAAATCCTATACCTATCTCCTTGTCATTGGCGTAGCCCCGCAATTTCGCGGACAGGGATTCGCCGGCAAGCTGCTGAGGGCGCTCTTCGAAAAAAGCGAAGGTGCTGGTCTCCCCATCTATCTGGAGACGGAGACCGAGAACAATGTGCGTATGTACGAACATCTGGGGTTTGTGGTCATCAAAAAGATCACCCTCCCTATCATTAACCTCCCTATGTGGGAAATGATTCGGGAAGGATAGAAAAGATATGCTTGCGCGTATTTCCACGGTTCTGGATTGCACCGAAAAGCGGTTTTGGGACAGGATCATCAGACCTGAATCGCTGCAATTTGTCGCCTCCCCCCTCTTGCATTTTGAGCCGTTGGTGGCTGGCGATCTGAACGGCGAGTGGATCGTCGGCAAAACCTATGTGGTGCGATTGTCTTCTTTCGGCTTTCTACCCCTGGGTCAGCATCGGATCAAAATCGTCACCATCGATAGGGCGACGAACACCATTGAGAGTCAGGAAGGTGGCTCTTTGGCACGCGTGTGGAACCATACCATGCGCTTTTATCCGATTGGAGCTGGTCGACTGCGTTATACCGACGAAATCGAGATCAAAGCGGGATTGCTAACTGCATTCATCTGGGCCTTCGCGCACCTGTTTTATCGTCACCGTCAAAGGCGTTGGAAAGAGTTGTTGAAACGCCACATCAACTGACAGGCGAAAGGAAACCGGCGTGACACAAAATCAAGATTGGAAGCTGCTTTACAAAATCGGTGCGATTGCCGCCCTGGTGGCTGCCGTGCTCTTCCGTCGCAACTTTGGTGCGGAGGTGTCGCTGTTCACCGGAATAGAGGCTATTCCTCAATCGGCGGCGGAGTGGTACGCTTTGCTGCAAAGCGACCCGTTCGTCGGTCTGTCGTTCCTGGCCGTTTTCGATCTCTTCAACTACGTGTTGGTCGGCGTGCTTTTTCTGGCGCTGGGTGTAGCGTTCTGGCGGACGCACAAAAGCATGACAGTGCTGGCTCTCGCCAGCGGATTGGTGGGAATTGCTGTCAATCTCGCGTCGAACATTTCGCTTTCGATGTTGTCTCTCAGCCAGCAATACGCCGTAGCCGCCTCCGAAGCGCAAAAGGCCGCCTTGCTGACCGCCGGGCAGGCCCTCCTGGCAACCAACGATCCGCTGGCAACTTTCCCTGGCACGGGTGCGTATATGAGTGTGTTGTTGATCGCCCTGGCGGGACTGCTGCTTTCGCTCGTGATGCTGCGCTCCAACCGTGCTACTGCCATCGTAGGATTGCTGGCAAGTGCTTGCGATCTGGCCTATTGCTTGACGGTTGCCTTCGCGCCTTCCTTGCGTGCCCTTTGGTTGGCTAGCGGCGGTCTGCTTTGGATGATCTGGCATCTGCTGGTTGCTCGGATTTTATTTAAGTGTGCGAAGGAGTGACGTGAGAAAAGCGACGAAAACGGTTGCGACATGGTTGGGCATTGCTGCCGGGATTGCTGGAGTGGAACACGGTTATTTCGAAATCCTGCAGGGTCACGTCCGTCCGGCGGGATTGATGATCGTCTCCATGGGACCGCCTTGCGATCCTGAAGTGGCCTGGAACATCTGCGAACCGGCTATGACCATCCTCCCGAGCTTTCTGATCACCGGCATTTTGGCAGTGATCCTCGGCCTGGCGATTTTCATCTGGTCGGTGGGATTTATCCAACGCAAACACGGTGGGCTGGTGTTGATGCTGCTTTCGGCGGCACTGCTGCTGTTCGGCGGTGGCCTTTTCCCTTTTCTGATCGGTGTCATCGGTGGCGCGGCAGGAACGGGGATCAACAGGACATTGACTCGGGAGCCTGGCGGTATCACTCGTTTCGCTGCCAAACTGTGGCCTTGGCCATTGGTACTCTTGCTGGTGTGGTTGTTAGGGCAGTTCCCGGTGGGTTACTTTTTCAACGATTTCATGAAAAGCGCCATGTACTTTGGTCTGGCTTTGATTCTGACCATGCTGCCGCTATCGGTTTACACGGGTTATGCCCGTGATGCAGTTGGGTAATTCAAGGGGAGGTTGCATATGCTATCGAAATTTGTGCTTCCCATTGTTGCTTTTATTCTCACTCTGGTTTTCGGTTTCTGGGTGAGCCAAGTAGGCAAACCGTATAACGGCCTTCTGTTCAATATCCACAAGCTAATTGCTCTGGGCGCGGTCATTGCTACGATCGTACAATTCACCAAAGTACTCAAGAACGTTGATTCGCTGGCCCTCATCATCGTATTGCTCGTTGTGGCAGCACTGTGTGTGATCGCTTTGTTCGCCAGTGGTGCGCTGATGAGCATAGGTAAAGTTGATTATGCTCTTATGCTGGCCATTCACAGGATCGCGCCGGTTGTGCTGGTGATTGCTATGGTTATCATTTTTATTATGCTCAAAGGAGGGGTATCGTGAAAGCTTTGGTTGTCTATGATTCGGTGTATGGGAATACGGAGAAGGTCGCCCAGGCGATGGCGGCAGCACTTGAGTGCGAGGCCCACCGCGTTACTGCGGTGACGCCGGAGCAGTTGGCTGGTCTGGATGTGCTTGTCGTTGGCTCACCGACGCAGGCGTTTCAACCGCTAAAACCCGTTAAGGCATTTCTGAAGGGCCTTCCAGCAGGGAAGCTCAACGGGATCAAGGTTGCTGCCTTCGATACGCGCATGGATGTCAAACAGGTCAACAATGCTGTTTTAACCTTTTTCGCCAAGCTCTTTGGTTATGCCGCCGAGCCGATTGGGAAGCAGCTTGTCAAAAGGGGCGGAGCCGAGGCTGTGCCGCCAGCAGGATTCATTGTGGAAGGATCGGAAGGTCCACTGAAGGAGGGCGAGCTGGAGCGCGCAGCAGCGTGGGCGCAGAAAATCCTCGCCGTATAACGATGAACCGCGCCATCGCCATCGCCGCCGTGCAGATGGACACCAATCCTGCGCCCCTGGGTGAACGGCTGGCACGCGCGGAAGTATTGGTGACGCAGGCCGCCGCTGCCGGGGCGCACTTGGTCGTCTTGCCGGAACTGTTCAACTTGGGGTACGGCTATACCGACGAGAATTTCCGGCGGGCGGAACCGCTGGATGGCCCCACCGCTGCATGGATGCGGGCGACCGCGGCGCATTTGAACGTTCACCTGGCAGGATCGTTGCTGCTCCTGGATCAGGACGAGATCTACAACGCGCTTCTGCTCTACGCGCCTGATGGCCGTTGCTGGCGCTACGACAAGCACTATCCCTGGGCGTGGGAACGGGCCTATTTCCGCGAGAGCGACCGCATCACTGTGGCACACACCGACCTGGGCGACATCGGGATGATGATTTGCTGGGACGTCGCCCACGCCGAACTGTGGCGGCGCTATGCGGGTCAAGTGGACCTGATGCTGATTTGCAGTTCTCCTCCGGATGGCGGTGATCCGGTGTACCATTTTCCCAACGGCGACCGGATCACCGCCGAGATGATGGGCCCGCTTTTCAGCCGTCTGAAAAACGCCGCACAGCAGACTTTCGGTGCGACGATCAACCAACAGGCGGCCTGGCTCGGCGTCCCGGCGGTCAATACCGTCGGCTGCGGGCACGTGACCACCGGCGTCCCCAACGCGCTGGCCTCTTTCATCACCATCCTGCCACTAGCGCCCTGGCTGGTCAAATATCTGCCCCAGGCACGGCGTCTGCAGGTAACCTATACCTTTGTCCAAGGATGCAAGGTCGTGGATGCGGATGGCACGGTGTTAGCCGAGTTGACGCAGGAGCAAGGAGAGACGTTTGCCGTCGCCGAGGTGATGGTGCCGGAGAAACGGCCCGAACCGCGCGATGCACAGCCCAAACTGCCAGTGCCGCTTCCAGCCTACTGGATCAGCGATGTGCTCCTGCCGGGCCTGGCCCTTCCGACCTATCGGCGAGGATCGCGCCGCACCTGGGGTCCGAGGATGGCACCGGTGCGCCCAGCGACACAGCGCTGGCTGCTGGCGCTGGGCGCTGTGGCTCTGATCAATTACCTGGTTGGCTGGTGGCGAGGGCGACGACGGGCCGTTTGAAGGATGCCATCAGGCTGTGAAAATTGACATTATCGTCATCTATGTTCCGCGTTACCGGTTGGGACACGAGAAAGATTTCGTTCCACCGCTGACCGGTATTCATCTCGCCGCATTGACTCCACCGGAACATACCGTTCGCGTCATTCACCAGCAAGTGACGCCGGTGTCGTTGGACACCGACGCCGACCTGATTGCCCTGTCATTTTTTAGCGGCTTTGCGGACGAAGCGTATCGACTGGCAGACGCCTTTCGTACGCGTGGCAAGTGCGTGGTCGCTGGGGGGCCGCACGTCACGTTTTGGCCAGAGGAAGCGTTGGCGCACTGCGACGCTGTTTGCATCGGCGAGGCAGACGCTCTCTGGACGCGTATGCTCGCCGATGCTGCTGCCGGCCGGTTGCAGCGCCGTTATCAGGGCTCACCGCCTGCGCTAGATGGCATCCCCACGCCCCGTTATGATCTGCTCCCGGATGACTTTTTTATCCGGCGGGTGGTGCAGGCTACGCGCGGTTGCCCATTTTCCTGCTCTTTTTGTTGTGTACCGGGCCTGAATCCTGGTTTCCGTATGCGACCTATCGCAGACGTTCTGCATGACATCCGCTATGACGCCTTTCCACATTGGTGGCAGCGCAAAATCATCTGGTTCTGGGATGATAATCTCACCGCGACGCGCGAGTATGTCAAAGACCTGCTGCGCGCGATGATGCCCCTCAAGCGCTGGTGGTTGACCCAGGCCAGCATGGACATCGCTCAGGACGAAGAACTGCTGGATTTGATGGCGGTGTCGGGTTGTATTGGGGTCTTCTTTGGGATTGAGACTTTTGGCCCGGACGCGCTCAGAGCGGCGCACAAGCCGCAGAACCAGGCCGACCGCTACCGGCGCTCTATCGAGGCGCTGCACAAGCGCGGCATTTGTGTCATGGCCGGTTTTGTCGCCGGATTCGATGGTGATACACCGGAGAGCATTGTCGCCATGGCCGATCAACTGTACGCGATTGGGGTGGATGCGCCGTTTATCAGCGTGCTCACACCCTACGCTGGAACCGCGTTATACACGCAACTAGCAGCAGAGGGACGCTTGTTAACAGGGCAGAGTAGCCTTGCCTCCAATGGCTATAACGTGGCCTTTGTTCCTAGGGGAATGAACCCGGAGGCATTGCTGCAAGCGCACCGTGCGTTGTGGCGACGCGCGTTCTCGCCAGGATACACGCTACGGCGCATTGCGCGGGCTGCCCATTATCTGCGTCCCGGCGCGCTGCTGCTGGCTGCGTTTTTGAACGGTTTCTACGGTCTCAAACGCTGGCGCGGCAACGAGCCTGTCATCGCCGCTGAGGTGCTACACCAAGCGGTGACTTAAGAAATTTGTTTCTCAAGAGGAACGCATTATGAACATTCTCGCTCTGGTTGGCAGTTATCGCAAAAAGGGGAACACCGCCCGCATTGTGCAGATGGTTGGCACGCAGCTCGAGACGTTTGCCGGGCGTGCCGGGGAGTCATTGACCTTTGAGGCACTCTATCTGGGTGACATGGACATTCGCCTATGCCGGGGCTGCCGGACATGTTTTGATCGCGGCGAGGATAAGTGCCCGCTGAAGGATGATATCCCGGCGATCAAGGCGAAGATGGATGCTGCTGACGCCTTTATCCTCGCCAGCCCGGTCTACGTGGACGACGTGAGCGGCCTGACCAAGAATTTCATGGATCGGTTGGCCTACATCTGTCATCGCCCGGCATTTGCTGGGAAGTGTGCTTTTTCGCTGGCCACAGTGGGTAGCAGTCCTACCAGGCACACCTTGGGCACGATGAATACGGCATTGGTTACGTGGGGTTTTCATTTGGTGGGACATGCGGGGTACAAAATGGGGGCACTCACGCCGACCGATGAGATGGAACGCTACCGGTCAGAGACGGCCAAAATTGCCGAAAAGCTGTTCCGCGCCGTCACCGAACGTCAAGCTTTGCGACCGTCGTTTGTCTCTCTGCTCACCTTCAAGATTCAGCAGTTGGCCTGGCAGCGTGATGACCCCACGACTTATGATTATGCCTACCGGAAGGCTCAAGGTTGGCTTGAACCTGACCGGACTTTTTACGTGACCCATCACGCGAGTCTTGTGAAAGTCACGTTGGCGCGCGCGCTGGGAGCTACGATTGCCCCGTTTGTGATATAGCCAGGAGGGAAATTGTGGCGAAACTCACCGGCATTCTCGCGATCATCTGTCTGCTGCTGACTGTGCTGTGGTTGGGCCTGCTCATCGCCGATATGGCGACCGCCGGGCCGTTGGATACCTTTGCGCAAGTGGTGACGCACGCCGCGCGGCTGGATTGGCTGTTCTACGCCACATATCTGAACGCAGCACTGATCACGCTGGCGGCGACGGCGTTGATGACCGCGCTACACGCCTATCTCAAACCTGACGCGCCGCCGTGGATCGTGATCGGCCTAGTTTTTACGCCGATCTATGGGGCGCTCAACCTCGTTGTCTACCTTTCGCAAGTAGTGATTGCACCCGCCTTGCTGACACTGCGCGGCGATCTGCTCTATGGTGCGGCTACCGACGTATTGCTGCGCCAAGTCTTGCAAACCTGGCCCGAATCCGGTATGGCCTTCTTCAATGGCCTGGCTTACGCCGTCCTGAGCATCCCCTCGATTCTCTATGGTGTTTTGTTGTGGCGACGGCGTGGTGCGTTGCGTTGGAGTGGAGGGTTGTTGATCCTCAATGGCGTTGCCTGCATCTTGGGCGTGGTTGGTTTTCTGACGGGAAGCGCTCCGTTGCGTACGGGCACTATGGCTGGTGGAGTGTTCTTCTTGCTGGCGTTGTTCCCTCTAAGTTGGGGATTGTTGAAACGCTGAGCAGGTATAACTTTTCCCTAACGTACTTCGAACATATACCCACGTCCCCGTAGGGTGTGGATGAAGCGCGGATTCTTGGGGTCGGCCTCGATCTTGTGGCGCAGCCGGTGCAAAGGCGCGCGCAGCAGATCGCGAGCGGCGTGAGCGGACATCTCGGTCCCTTGAAGATGCACGCCGAGTTCCTGGACGGAGACGACATGCCCTGTGTGACGCATCAGGTATGCCAGAATGTCTAATTCGGTGGGTGTGAGGGCGACGGCATCCTCTGCGACAATGGCCAGCCCCTTTTGGGTGTCCAGGGTGAGACCGGGGGCTTGCAGGAACCGCTCGGTGGGCGTGGTGGACTCATCCACACCCAGCATTGTATCCGGTACTGCTTCCGGCGGCGTGTTTTTGAGCGTCGCCAACGCGCGCTCCAGTAACGCCACCGGATCCTCGTGCGGCATACGCTGTTGCCGCGAGGCCAGCCCGTTTTCTACCACGCGCAGAATCTCGCGCACCGAACTGGGCTTGAAGAGATAATCGTAAGCCCAATGCCGTAGCGCCAGAATGGCTGAATCCAGCGTGGCGTAAGCTGTGATGATGATGAAAACCGTGTTAGGTGCGTGTGGACGGGCTGCCGTAAGCACGGCTGTCCCCGACATCTCCGGCATGTTCAGATCGAGCAGGACTAAGTCGAATGACTCAGTTTGTATTTTCTGCAGGGCTTCAGTTCCTGAGGTCGCTTCCGACGGATGGTAGCCTACACGGCGGAAGATGTCTCTCAGGGTGCGACGAATACCTGGTTCATCGTCGGCAATCAAGATGCGCGCACCAGGAAATGCGGTCGTGAAAGGAACTGCCTGGTCGGCCATCAGCGTCCCTCAGTGGTGTGTAACCACACGGTGAAAGTGGACCCCTCTCCTACCTGGCTGGTGACGGAGATGTCACCATCATATTGTTTGATCAAGTCATAACTGACACTTAACCCCATCCCGGCCCCTTTCTCTTTCGTGGTGAAGAACGGTTCGAATAGGCGCGAAAGGTGTTCTGGAGCCATACCTTGGCCGTTATCGGTGAAGCTGATGGCGACACGCCCATCCTTGGCCAGGCGGCCACCCACGTGCAACAGGCCGTTTTCGCCCATTGCATCCACGGCGTTGAGTACCAGGTTCATAAAGACCTGCGCCAATTCGCCATCGTCCACCAATACCGCCGGTAAATCGGTGGGGACAT
>JAFGSL010000716.1 GCA_016934645.1 Anaerolineae bacterium | reverse complement strand
CACAGGCCGAGAACAACACCACGGATAACATCACCAACGAGAACAAGATATTGCGTTTCATGATTTTCCTCCTATGGTTGAAATGGGACTGGTTTGAGGATCGCCCTTAAGGAAGGGTTACCCTCACTTACTTAGTTCCATGCACCTCAGGAGGAAAAAGTTCACGCAGCAGGAGCTTATCAGCCACTTAGGGCCTGTTAAAACAACTTCCCGCTCGGGCCGGTCTCCAGACCGTGCCCGCCCACGCCTGACACCACGGTGGCGCGGTCGGAGACCGGCCACAGCTTACGGAATCATTACCTCAATCGCGACCGCGTCGCCCATTTGCGCGCCTTCGGCGTTCACGCGGAAGAGGAACGTTCCGCGCTCATCCGGGCGGATGACGATCTGGGTGCTCACAATACCATCCGCTGGGATCATCACCGTTTCAGCGCTGGAGAGCAGTGCGTACCACGTATCCGGCGACGGCAGAACGCTAATATTCTGCGCTTCCGGCAGGAAGTTGTAGATCGTTGCCGTGATCGTCAGCGGTTCGCCTACGCGAATCTCATCCGCGAAAGTCAGCTCAATGAAGAAATCCTGGAACACGACCAGATCGTAGGTCATCGCACCCAGGTCGCCGTCACGAGTGGAGGCCAGCGCTGTCAGCTTCCACGTTGTGATCGTGTCCGCCAATGGCAAGTCGAACGCCAGTGTGCCATCCGGGCCGGTCAACGCCTCGGGCGCCCAGTAGAGCGTCTCCGGGAAGATATGGCGCAGCGGGTAAGGTTCTGCCGGAATCGGCAGCGCCGTGGCTTCCGGCACTGCCGTGGGCATCGGTGAAGGCGTTGGAGGGATCTCAACCGGTATCTCGACCTCGACTGTTTTCTCGATGACTTTCTCGACCTCTACGGTTTTCTCAATAACCTGAGGCGCAGGCGTAGCACACCCAGACATCCACGCCAGAGGCCCGGCGTAGACCAGAGGATTGCCCAGCGCGCGCGTCAAGCCGGAGGTGAGCGCGGGGACGGCGGGCAACGTCACCGCCAGGAAGATGAGAAGGATCGCCAGGGCCGTCGTCACCCACCCCACCGCGCGCCGCCCTTCGACGACCAAGCCCTGCCCTAACAGCACCAGCGCGCCAACCAACAGTAGGAAGGTCACCACGAGGACGAAGACCGACCAACCCGCCGGGCCGTGTCCCTGCGCCGCCAGCACGACGAGCAAGCCCCCAAGCAGCAGGTAAACCGCCAGCAACCCCGCAACGAGCTGCACGCGGACATCATGCCGCTGCCAGCCGTAAATCAGCACAACAGCTAACAGCACGAGGATGACGCTCAGTAGCCCCGCAAGGATCACGCGCACAAACGCCGGAAGCAAGAGCGCAAGCACGATGCCCGCTATTGCCAGCGGCGCGAGAATCACCGTGCCCAACAGTCCCCACCCCAGACGGCGCAACGCGCGTCTCAAAACACCCACCAGCGCCAACCCGCGCACTACGATGAGACTCACCAGCAACGGCAGCAGCGCCACCACCAACGCCAATCGCCCAGCGAGCGCATGTCTGGCACGCGCCCCCTCGTCGACCGGCGTCGTCGTGGACATAGCGCGCAACGAGAAATCGGCAACCGGCGCGCCCGCCCACGCCGCCTGCGCCGCCATGTCCTGCGCAGCACGGGTGGTAGCATCGGCTTCCAACAGCGCTAGTGTGTCCAGCCCGGCCACGTCGCGCCGTTCGAGCATCGACTGCTCCAGCAAAAAATACGCGCGGGCGAAACCCGACGGCAGCGTGTCCAATGCATACACCGAGGCATCCACGACGGCGATACCCAACGCAGCCTCCACTGGCGCGACAACGCCGTCCGTCTCGCGGCTGGTTTGGACATTCACATGAGCCGTCTCGCCCGGATAGTAGCTCTCCCGGTCGGTGCTGATGTCCACAGCGACTCGGCTTGGCGCATCCACGACGACGAGGCGGGTGTCCGTCACGAGGTCGCCCTCCGGTGAAAGAGTGTACGCCCGCAGTTCCAATGCACCCACGAGTGTGTTGTCCAGATCGAGCGCGAAGGTGGCCCGCCCATCAACGACCGGCGCGGCGAGAACCGCCGCCGTCTGCTGGGCATGAATCACGTCAAGGTAAACAGTCTGTGTGTCACCCGTGAGCAGCGCTTCGAGCCGCAGCGTGTCCCCCACGGTATAGGCAGCCTTCTCAGCACGCAGGAGCAGCGCGCCCGCCGTGCGGTCAGCCTGCAAGGCCACACGCGCACGTCCTTCCACGCCCGCCGCATCCTGCGCAAGGATATCCAACGTGGCAGCTCCCGCCGTAGGCGTAAAGCGCAGTTCGGCCAGGCCGTAGGTCGTAGCAACACTGAGGTCGCGCCCATCGACGGTGACGGTCAGCGTGGTTTCCGCAGGCGTGCCGTCGGGATAGGCCGTCATCACAAAGACAGTGTTTTCGATGCCGGGTTTGAGCCAACCGCTTTCAGGAATCGCCTTGATGAGGATCGGTTCCGGCGCGACCGGGACCTGGTGGCGCAGCCCAACGCGTTGCCCGATAACATCTGTGACTTCGACGTCCAACTCGAAAAGCATACTGTCGGCCACCGGAACATCGACGGGCAGCGAGAAACTGAAATCGAAACGACCTTGCGCGTCAGTCTCGCCGGCGGCGAGGACACCATCCCTTCCGCCCAGCGTCACCTGCCCACCGGCCACGGGTTTGCCGAAGAAATAGGCTGCATCCACTGTCCCTTGCACCACCTCGCCAGGCGCATAGAACGCGCGCGATGTCGTCAAGGTCACGTTGAATGCCGGAAGGTCATAAGTGTCTACGGTGATCGCACGCTCGGAGATCGTGTCGCCCACCGTGGCATGCAGCGTGTAGATGCCCAATGAAATAGCGGCGGGCAGATCGATATCCCACGCAGCAACACCGAACTCGGAAAGCGTCACAGCGCTACGCCCGATTGGCTTCCCCTCTGCATCCAGCAACTCAAAGGTGACCTGCTGCGTCGACACAGACTTGAAATCCGTCGCATCCAACACCAACGCACGCGCGTGGAGCGTCTGGCCGGGGCGATAGGCAGATTTGTCACCCGCGAGGTAGATTTTGTAGGCCCGTTCGATGTGGATCGGGCGGACAATACGGCTTTCTCCGGCAGTGGAGCGCGTCTCCACAACGAGGTCCAGCGTGCCCGAAAGGTCATCCGGTACAGCGAAAGTCACATCTGTACTACCGCTTGGGTCGGTGACGCCTTCATAAACGACGCGGGCTGGCTGCGCCGCTTGCACCAACTGCACCGCGATTTCCGCCCCAGCAACAGGCGCAGCCCCCATCGTGCGCACGATGACGCGCAGCGCAGCCTCCGTTCCCGGCGCAAAGCGGTTCTGGCCAAGCACAAGCGTCTCCTGGGGCGCGGGCGGCGCGGGGAACGTGAAGACCTGGTAGGTGTTGAACGAGAAAAGGATAAGCAACAGTGCCATCACAGCTTGCGCTAGGACGCCGCGTTTCTGCCAGAAGGCCCATTGCCAGCGCGGGCGCTCCAAGCGGTCGCGCAACACATCCCGGATGCGACTGGCAGCAGCGTAGGAAAGGCAAACGGGCGACATCGCGATGTCGAAGGTCGCATCCAGATCACGCGACAGGACGCGCAGTTCCTCCAACGCCGCCGCGCACGCCGGGCAATGCGCCAGATGCGCCTCCACCCGCGCGCGTTCCGCCGCGCCCAATTCGCCGTCAAGATAGGCGATTAATTCATCTTCGACATGTCGCTCGTTCACTTAAAAAAACCTCTTGCGAATCACGAATTACGAATTACGTCACGTGTCACGCATCACGCCCAACAACTGCTGCAACTTACGGTGCGCATTGTACAACCGCGACTTCACCGTCCCCTCCCGCAGACCAAGCACCTCGGCGATTTCGCTATAAGCCAAGTCTTGCTGGTAACGCAGCATCACGACGGCGCGATGCTCCTCCGGTAACTGCTCCACTGCACGCCATAGATGACTCGCCCGTTCGCCATCCAGAAAAATTACCTCTGGCCGCTCGGACGAGGGCGAGGGCAGACGCTCAAGCTGCTCCTCCACATCGTCCCATTCAGCAGAAGCCGGTTGCTTGCGCCGCAACCGCATCCGCGCGCGGTTGAGTGTCACCCGGTAGAGCCATGTCTCGAAACGTGCCGGACCATCTACATCATAGTTAGGGAGCGCCTTGAGCATGTCAAGGAAGGTCTCCTGCACCGCGTCTTCCGCTTCCTCGCGGTTGCGACTGACGAAGAAGGCCACGCGGTAAACGTAGTCCTTATAGCGGTCGTACAGCGCCTCGAAAGCGCGCGGTTGCCCGCGTTGAAACCGTGTGATCAACTCCGTCGTAGGGACGCCGCCGACCTCAGCCACGCGGCTACTGCCGGTCAACGCGAAAAGCCAACGCGCGACGCAGCGCACCAGGGCCGTCCAAATGAATAGCCCCTCAATCGGGCGCGACATCCCTATAGCAAGAACAGACACGCGATCACTCCTCTGTCCTAATCGTTACATGCAGTTTAGGGCCGAAAAGTTCTCCCCTCATCCTTGCGAAGGCGTGCGAATCTTTGGTTCGCCTGAACCTTCGTGAGGATCACATCAGCCAATTGAGCCACAACGTCACAGTGAGCAAACTGGCGAACGTCGTCACCAGGATGCAGAGCGCGGCAAATGATGTATCCGATCCAAATTCCTGCGCCAAAACCAACGACATCACTGCCGCTGGTGTCGCCATCTCAAGCGTGATGACGTCACGCGCCAATCCATTCAGGCCGACGAGATTACCTGCCAG
Source organism: Anaerolineae bacterium (assembly GCA_016934645.1). Next base: position 6,493 of record JAFGSL010000716.1, on the reverse strand, counting down.
ACTGGCGAACAACGGTGCCAGTACCAAACGCCCCAACGCGACCATCAGCAGCGCCGGAGTATGCGATAGACTGTGTTGTTCACCGAATGTTTGCATCACCTGGATACCAAGGATCAGCAGAGATACAGGCACCAGCCCTTGTCCGAGCAGGTGTATAGCTTTGACCACCGTTTCAGGCAACGCCCAGCCCGCCAGGTTGACGAGCAATCCCAATATAGCGGCGTAAATCGCCGGCACGGAGAGAACGCGGCAAAATGATGTGCGGCACCATGTCGTGCGGTTCAGCGCCGTGCGACCAACAGCGGTATGGCCCCGGGCTGCTAAATACACACCTAGCGTGGAGGTGATGACGGCATTCACAGTGACACACAGGGAAGCACGCACCAATCCCGGTTCGCCAAACGCGAAGAAGTTGACGGGCATACCGTAGTTGCCGGAGTTCATCAGAACAATGGCGACGAGGAAAGCACTGCGTATCGAGCCGTCAAGACGCAACAGACGCGCCGCAAACTCGCCCACAAGCCACAACGCCAGCACGGTTAACGTCAGCGCCGCGGCAATCTGCCCGAACTCCGCACCACTCACATCGGAGTTAATGAGGGCATCCAACACCATCGCCGGGCTGAACAGATAAAACGCCGCCCGCGAAAGCACATGCCTATCCAATTTCAAACGCGGCTGCGCCGAAGCCGCCACACCTGCTACGAGAAAGACGGGTAAGATAACGTTGATAAGCAGCAGCATTTAGACGATAACCACCTCGTCAAGGTTTTCTTCCGGTTCGGGATAATGCATATCGAACCCCTCCAAGGTCTTCACGAGCACATCGCTGATGACGAGGTTGCGGTACCACTTACGGTTCGCCGGAACGATGTACCACGGCGCCCATTCGGTGCTGGTCTTGCTGAGGACGGCTTCGTAGGCGCGCGTGTAATCAACCCACAGCGCACGCTCCTTAAGATCGCCGACGTTAAACTTCCAGTTTTTTTCCGGCTCGTCCAACCGCGCCTGCAGGCGCTCCTTCTGCTCATCCATACTGATATGGAGGAAAAACTTGAGGATTGTCGTCCCCTCTTCCGCCAGCATGCGCTCAAAGGCATTGATGTGCGCGTAACGGCGGCCCCATACTTCCCTCGGAACCAGATTGTGCACCCGCACCACCAACACGTCCTCATAATGGCTGCGGTTGAAGATTACAATCTCGCCCTTGCCCGGCGTATGCTTGTGGACGCGCCACAGGTAATCGTGGGCCAATTCTTCGGGCGTGGGGGCTTTGAAGCTCGCCACCTTCACCCCCTGCGGGTTAACGCGGTCGAAGACCCAACGAATCACGCCATCCTTGCCACCGGTGTCCATCGCTTGCAGCACGATGAGAACCTTACGTTTGCCCTCAGCGAAAAGCAGCTCTTGCAGCACCTCCAGCCGCCGGTTGAGCGCCTTCATTGCTTCCTTGCCTTCCGATTTACCCTTATCGAACATGGCCTTATCGTTGGGCGACCATTGAGATAAATCTACTTGCGTTCCTGGCTTAACACGATAGATGTCCATTGTGATCTCCTTTGAGAATTACGAATTGTGAATCACGAAACAACCTCCATAAATAAACGCACGTCCTCGGCAAGCATATCCGGCTTATCCTTCGGGAAGACGCCGATGCAGACGGCATCCTGTGGACGCAGGTGTTGTGCGACAAAGGCAAAAGCTTCACGCGGGTCATTGCGTCCGGCGGCAAAGATTTTGTAGTGAATAGCCGGCCGGCGCAACTGGCGAATCACGTCCACTATTGCGGCGCGATCGGCTGCGGCGAACGTCTCCACCGCGCCAGGGATGTGTTCAGCGTTCTCGTCGCGGCGCGTGGGGTTGTAGTACGAGCACATATGGAAATCCAGGTCGAGATGCTCGTCGGCCCACGCGTGGACGCGCGGGTTATGCGCGGCAATACCGGCGGCCCGTCCCGCGCTTTTGATCTGCGCGATGATATCGGGAACGATGTCGAGCTGGTTCTGCGCGTAAAGGAAGTCCATCTGCCCACCGTGGAGGTAGACCGCCGCCGCGCCCGTGCTGACCGCACCCGCTACATTGCCCGACAAACTGCTGAACTCCGGTGCGGTCTGTGCCAGCCACTGGATTGCGCCGCCTTCATCCCAATATTCCAACAACGTTCGACGGATGTGCTTATCAACGCGTCCCAAGAATCCGGTGATACCCAACGACTCCGCCTGCGCTATCGTCTTCTTGATATTAGCGACGGTGAAGTAGCGCACCATCTCGCGGTCCATTTCTGGATTCTGGTGTGAAAACCCGCTGAACGGATTGCCACCCAAGATGATCTTGCTCACGGTCACATTGCCAAATTTTACGGTATCCATTGTGCCCCCTCGCTTACAAGATATAGGAATAAGGAGTATGCAGTATGGAGTAAGGAAGATTTTCCCTACTCCCTACTCCCTACTCCCTACTTCGTACTCCATACTCCTTGCTCATTATGAGAAATTCTTCACACATCGCCGCAATCGCTTCCTGACGGTGCCCGGCACCAACGGGATCGCTGTACCAACGCGGAATGAAGCCGCCGTTCGGTCGTCCCAGGTGCTCGCCCATCGCCCGGCAGTAAGCGCGGATCTCATCCAGTGTTCCGTGAGCCATCGTCTGCTGGATATCTACCGGCGAAAAGAACGTCAGCCGCCCACCAAAACGCTCGCCGAGTAAGTTCAGGCCAATATTCTCCTGCTGATCCATATGAATCACGTCCAGCCCAATTTCGATAAGGTCATCGAGGATGGCAACGATGTGACCACAACTGTGAAGGAACGTGAGCATCCCGGCGCCATGCACAGCGGCGTAGATGCGAGCATAACGCGGCTTCCATAACGCGCGCCAGGATTTCGGGGAGATCATCAGCCGGTCTTGCAGGCCCCAATCATCACAGAAGATATAACCGTCAACACCAGCCTCGGCGTAGCGGTCGATAGCGTAAAGGTTCATCTCCACCAGGATGTCAAGCAGCGCCGCTAATTCATTGGGATGCTCGTGGATGTCGATCCACGTGTTTTCCAGACCCCGGATAAAGTGGACGCGCTCGTAAATGGAAATGCCGTCGGCGAGGAGAAACTTGTCTCCGGCGCGCTCTTGCGCTCCCTCTAACAGCGACCAGCGGCGGGGTTCACGGATGTTGGGGATGGGCAGTCTATCAAAATCCACCCAATCCTTGAGCGGAAATGCTTTCACCTCTCCCAACTGGCAGACACCGATGTTTTCCCACACCGCCCCCCACTCGTCCACCCCTTCAGAAGGACGCGCATCGGGCGATGGCGTCATACCAACGTGGGCGAAGTCCGTGCCACACTCGCCAGGCAAATCGTATGGCAGGCGATCCGCACCCTCGAACCGGATCGTTCTAGCAACAACCTCTCTACTGGTTAACATAATAGCCTAAACGCCCGGCAGCCACAACGTGAAGGTGCTTCCATGCCCTAACTCACTCTCGACGCTGATATGACCACCGTGAGCGCGCACAATCTCATCCACAATACTTAACCCCAATCCTGTGCCGGGAACGTGACCCGATTCGGCCAGCACACCGCGAAAGAAACGGTTGAAGAGCTTGGGCTTCTCATCGGGCGAAATACCCGGGCCAGTGTCCCGCACAGCCAGCGTCACCCACTGTCGAGCATTATCCTCGACAGTGGCAAGTGCAATATGCACGTCACCACCAGGGGGGGTAAAAATCAACGCATTTTCCACCAACTCCTTCAGCGCCTGTTGCAAACGGGAGGGATCCCCGTTGACTTCCGGTAAATCACCCGGCCCAGGGTCCGCAGTTAACGTCACATTGCGTGCACTGGCCCGGTTCTGATAACCCATTGCTGTGTCAGTGACAATAAGCGCAAAGTGAACCGGTTTCCACGTGGTGACACCCTGACCACTGTCCAACGAAGCAATCTCGAGAATATCCTCGATGAGATGCTCCAGTCGTGCCGACTGGCGTTCCAAGGCATGTAAATACTCCACAGCGTTCTCTGCCGACCGCTCCGACTGCAACAAATACGCGGAGAGTTTGATGCTTGTCACTGGGGTGCGCAGTTCGTGGGAGACGTTGGTGATGAACTGGCTGCGCGCACGCTCCAATGCCTTGAACTTAGTGATGTCCTGGTGACTGAAGATATAGCCGGTAGGCTCACCTTCGTACTGCAAAGAGGCAATTGTCAGCACAGCATCGTAGGTGCGCCCACTTTTGTGACGCATAGTGATTTCACGCTGCGAATAAACCCCCGTCTGCCAAGCGAACTGCCGGGAGCGACGATCCAATTCTGCGGTCTCCTGTACCATGAGAGTGTACATCGGACGGCCAACGATTTCGGCGCTGCTGTACCCCGTCAACGTCACAAATGCCTCATTCACGTACTGGATGCGCATATCCAGGTCGGTGACACTGATCGCATCGCCGACACTACGCAGTATCGCTTCGCTTTTATCTTTTTCAGCAACCGCCTCGGCTGTACGTTCAGCGACTGATGCTTCGAGGGTGCTGTTGAGTCGTGCGAGTGCCGCCTCAGCCTGCTTACGCTCGTGAATCTCATGAGCCAGGTCTCTGTTGAGGACCTTCAATCTGTTGGATTGCTCGACCAAGCGCTCAAATGCCAGCCGTGTTCCATCCTGGCTGGTTGCTACCAGATACGTCCCCAGAAAGATCGTCAGCAAGAACGTCAGGAGATCGATCCAATTTTTCGCTTGTTGGCTCAAAGAGAGTGTAATCGGGATCAGAACAGGGGTTCTGAGTATAAAGATGAATCCTAGTCCCACAACGAGCAGAGCAATAGCAAAGCCAAAACCTGCACCGCGAGAGATCAGAACACCGGCCATGAGTGAAATCAACAGGCCCAAAATAGCAAATGCAACAACCAAATCTTCAAAGAGTAGCGCCAGAACCAGACCAATCACAGCAACGACGGAAATCAATAACCAGCTACTAGCAAGCACTTTTCCGCGTTTACTCCACCGGACCGCCAGAGCATAACCACCCAAACCCAGCAACATAATAGCAAAGAGCAGCCACAGTTGCCAAACCGAACCATGCAGCACAGCAGAAATGAGCACACCTAATGCCGCAAGCCCCAATGCGGCCCCAATCCGGTGCAGAATGCAGTTCAGAAGACGTAACTGTTCGGTTGCGATCCACACATCCGTGATGACAAGGTTTTGAGTGCTGAGTATATCGTCCGTTGGTGTCTGGAGACGTTTTTTCATTCTGACACTCCTAGAGTAGGGCCACGGTGAAAGGTTCGTCAGCGGCTACAGTGACGCGATTTCGCAGTGGACGCCCAAAATCCGGTGCGGCGATTTCGACGATGTCTCCACCCTTAAGCCGTATGCCGTCCGCAAAACTCAACGTCGCCGTGCCAAAGAAGTGAACGTGAATATCACCCGGCTGCCGGAACTGGGGATACTTGAAATGATGGTGTTCCAGGTTAGCAACGGTATGCGACATATTGTTCTCACCGCTGAGGAAAGGCTTCTCCCAGATCACACGGTCGCCCCGTAAAATACGCGCCACACCACAAATGTCTCCAGGCAGATCGCCAAGCAGCAGTTCTGGTCCGAATGAACACGGGCGCAGTTTAGAGTGTGCCAGATAGAGATAGTTCTGCCGCTCCATCACGTGATCGGAGAACTCATTGCCGAGTGCGAATCCCAACCGGTAGGGCATGTAATCAGGGCCGATGACATACAGCCCAACGATTTCCGGCTCTTCGCCACCATCCAGCGCAAACGCCGGGCTGACGAGTGTGCCGTAAGGCGGAACGAGCCAACGACCATCGCCCTTATAGAACCATTCCGGCTGTACACCCACCTCGCCAGGCTCAGGCTTACCGCCCTCCAGCCCGATCTGGAACATCTTCATACTGTCCGTCAGCACGCCGTCTGTTAACGCCTCGGATTGAGCTTTGTGCATCCTATCGCGCGCATCGGCACTGCCCAGATGCGTGAGACCAGTACCGCTGATAAGCGTATGTGCCGGATTGGGGTGATCGATTGGGGCAAGCAAGCACCCCTCGTCCACCAGTACCGTGTAGTTGACACTTCGAGCAAGGGTATGTTGTTCCAGCAACGCGATCAACGTCATTTGCTTTTGGATGGCCTGTTGTGCTAGCCCATAGACAGTCCGTACACCGACGAGCATATCTATCGTTTCCCAATCCCGCACAATCCCGACCCGGCGTTTTCCATTGGCATCTACAAACTGCACAATCCGCATTCGCTGCCCCCCTTTGATAGAACACATCGCGCACTCGATACCAACAGTATTTTACAGTGAAATCCAGACTACAAAAGCCGTAGTTTTCAAATGATTTGTGGACAAATTGTAAAAGTTGTATAGAATTGTAATAAGATTACTAGGCATTCCTGACCCCTGGATGCAACTGGCGCGGAACATTCTTTCATAGTTTTATTCACTTTATGAGGAGGAGGATACGATGAGAGTTAAATTTTG
>JAFGSL010000715.1 GCA_016934645.1 Anaerolineae bacterium | reverse complement strand
GCCACTGTGGCACCTGTTTCTCTGGATGGCTGAAGGAAAACCGGTCTATTCCCTGGAGTATTGGGGACAAACCTACCTGACCCATCTTTCGGCCACCGTGACGCTTGGTTGGCTGTATAATCGCAGCAAGGGAAGCATCCTGGTCGCCGGTATCGCCCACGCTGCCGCCAATACCACCTTTGCGCTTTTCCTCAACCTGGACTGGGCGGCTTACAACTGGACTGTAGGGGTTGTCGCACTGGCGATGATTGTTGTTGATCGGATGTGGAAGAAGCTGCCCTCCGATCATCCGGCGGTTTACCACGAACCTACGCAAGAAATGAGTGGAAATGAATGACCAAAATCAACACGACGTTCATGCTGTGCTACAGAAGTTCCAGGATGGCTACACTGCCCGCGACCTCACCGGGCTGGACGACTTCATGCAATTGTTCGTTCAGGATGACAGCATCGAGATGATCGGCATCGGCGCGGTGAAACGCGCTGCCAACGAGTGGTTTGAAGGCGTCGCGCGTGTCCAGGAAATCATCGAAAGCGACTGGAAATACTGGGGTGATGTCCGGCTGGATGTGGATGGTGCAAAAATCACCGTCCGTGGCGAAGTGGCATGGCTGTCTACAACCGGAACTGTGACACAGACCCAGGCTTTCGATACCGCCATCCAGTTCCATCTCAACGATATGAAAGCCATCTTTGATCAAGAAGGGCTTTCGGCCGATGAAAAACTGATGGAAGCCACGCATTATGATGCGCCGGCTGCGCGAACGCGCCAAGGGATTAGGATACAGTTGGCCGTTCACATTCACAGCGGTCCTGGTAAGAGAAGAGTCTGAATGGCGCTTGCATACCTTGCATTGGGCCATGCCGGTGGATTAATATACGATTTTACGCCAAAAAACTCCCCTAGTGCCTAGTGCGTTCACCACGTTTTTGCTTTATGCTATATAGGAGGGCACTCCGCGCAAAAGACGATGACGCCAAAGGCTTTGACGTAAAAGCCAACGAGGGGAGGTTTTGCATGGCTCTGTTCGATAAACGTCGATATTTCTCCGTTATGCGTTGCTGCCTGCTTCTGAGTTTGTTGGCAGCCTGCTCTCCGGCACAAATACCCCACCCCACTCCGACACCTGCGCCGGTAACACTGGCGCCAACAACACAAGTACCTCCAACCTCTACGCCATTGCCCACCGTTACGCCTGTTCCAACTGCCACACCTGAACCAACCGAAATGCCCGAACCGTCGGCAACGGCAACCCTCGCGTTTTCTTCTCCCACAATGGCCGAAACCATGGCCTCTCTACAAGACCTGTCCATTGACGCGTTTTTCGAGACGTCGCACAGGCAACTCCGGTTGAGAGATCCGGAAGGGCTAACAGGGGATGGTTTATCCGAGGTCTACGGCCTACGGGATGATCAACTGACAAATCTCTCCGATGCCTATATCCGCGAAACCCAGGCGTTAGAAGCTGCAATCCTGGATTTGTTGCGAACCTACGATCGAGATGCCCTCACGCCGGAACAACAACTCTCGTATGATGTTTATGAGTGGACATTGGATAATCTCGTGCAGGGGCACGCGTTTATGTACCATAACTATCCGGTTCACCATTTTCTCAACAGTTATCACGATAATCTGATTCGCTTGTTCACTGAAATCCACCCCTTGGTCACCCAACAAAACGCCGAGGATTATGTCGCGCGCCTGTCCCAGGTGAATGACCAGGCTGAACAGGTTCTGGAAGGGCTGACGATACGTGAGGAACTTGGCGTTGTTCCGCCCAAGTACATCCTGGAGATGGCGATTGGGCAAATGCTCGATTATCTACACGTGTCTTCACCGGATCCGACAAAGGTCAAAGGGGCATCACTTTCGGTCTACACCGTCTTTGCCGAAAAGCTGGATGCGATGGAGGATTTAGACTCAGAAGACAGACAGGCTATGCTGGACGCCGCGTTGACGAATATCGAAACGGCTTTCATTCCTGCCTATATCAAGCTCCTAGAATATCTCGAAAAGCTGACAACAGTAGCCACCGACGACGCCGGTGTGTGGAAATTTCCCGACGGCGACGCTTATTATGCCTACAGACTGCGCGATCAAACCTCGACCGACCTGACCCCGCAAGAGATTCACGAGTTGGGTCTAGCCGAAGTCACCCGCATCCAGGCTGAAATGCGCCAGGCTTTCAACGCACTAGGGTATCCCAAAGAGGCCAGCCTGCGCGAACTGGTCAAGCGCGCAGCGGATGAAGGTGGTTATTATGACATCCGTTCGCAGGACGGCAAAGCGCAACTGGTTGCGGCTTACGAGACCATTCTGGACGATGTCGACCAGAAACTGGATACGGTCTTTTCCATTCGCCCACCCACCGACGTCGCCGTTGTCGGTGGACCGATAGGAGGCTATTATGTCTCCGGGACCCGTGACGGCTCCCGCCCTGGTGCGTTTCATGTGTCGACCAGCGGCTCTTGGGTAGCCAAATATCGCATGCCTTCGCTGACCTACCACGAGACGGTGCCAGGGCACCATTTGCAGATTGCGACTGCCCAATCACTGAACTTGCCAGGATTCAGAAACGATGTCTTCTTCAACGGTTATGCTGAAGGATGGGCAGTCTACGCCGAACGTCTGGCGTGGGAAATGGGTCTGTACGACGACGATCCTTATGGCAACATCGGGCGTCTGGATTACGAATTGCTGCGCGCCGTGCGCCTGGTCGTTGACACCGGCATCCACGCAATGCGCTGGACGCGAGAGGAAGCTCGAGCCTACATGCTGGACGTCTTCGGCAGTGCGTATGAGGTGGACCGTTACATCGTGATGCCTGCACAGGCCACCGGCTACAAGATCGGTATGCTGAAAATCCTGGAACTGCGCCAGCAGGCGATGGAGGCATTAGGTGACCGGTTCGATCTCAAAGCCTTCCACAACGTCATGCTGACGAACGGCAGTGTGCCCCTGGAAATCCTGGAACGGCTGGGGCGGAAATACATTGACGACACGCTGGCTTCGGCACCCGCCGAGGATAGCTATACCCCGGTCTATGAGGCCAGTTACTGCCGGTTCCCGATTCCCCAAGGCTACGAGATCGAATGTGGTGATTTGTTTGTGCCTGAATCCCACAGTCAGCCCAACGGGGCGACGATTCGCCTGCACGTCGGCATCTTCAAGAGCACCAACCCCAACCCCGCGCCCGATCCGGTGATTCATCTGATGGGCGGGCCAGGCGCATCGCCTTTGGATGTGGTCGAAGGCGTGCTCTACGCTGGAGGGAATGCAATTCTCAAACAGCGCGATTACATTATGTTCAGCCAGCGCGGCACGCACTATGCCGAACCATTTCTTGGTTGTCCTGGGCGCGTCGATTTTCAGTGGGAGCTGGCCGCGCAGTCACTGAGTCTTGCCGAACGCAACGCGCGGGAACTGGAGTTCTGGAGCAATTGTCACGACAGCCTGGTAGCGCAGGGGGTCAATCTCGCCGCCTACAACAGCGCCGAAAACGCCGCCGACGTCGACGACTTGCGCCTGGCCCTGGGCTACGAGCAGGTCAACCTTTATGGGATCTCCTATGGTTCGCGGCTGGCACTGACCGTGTTGCGCGACCATCCGGAGGGAATTCGCAGTGCCACCATCGACGCCATCTGGCCACCGCAGGTCGCACTCGATCACGATGTCGCTCTTAATGCCTACGGTTCCTTCCGTGCACTCTTCGACGCCTGCGCAGCGGACACATATTGCTCCAAAACCTACCCTGATTTGGAAGCGACCTTCCGTCAAGTGCTCCAGGACCTGACCGTCCACCCCGTCACATTTCAGTTTGACCGTGGCCCGGTCACTTTGAACGGTGAAACCTTTCTGGGGGCGCTCTTTTCGCTGCTGCATTCGATCGACGCCATCCCCTGGATTCCGGTACTTATCACCGACGCGGCACGGGGGCAATACGACGAGGGCCTCTTTGAAATCGGGGGGGCAGGCACTTACGCCTGGGCGATGCACTACGCCGTCCGCTGCTACGAGGAGTTTGCGTTTGAATCGCAGGAGGAAGCCCTGGCGCTCGTTGCCGACCTGCCGCCTGAGTTCCGGGACTTCTTCGTCGATACGTTCGAGTACGCCTTGTGCGATGCCTGGGGCATCGGCACCGATGACCTGCGCGAGAACGAGCCGATTGCCAGTAACGTGCCCACGCTGATATTTTCAGGCCGTTACGATCCCATCACGCCGCCGACCTATGGGCGGCTGACCGCTGAGACACTCAGCAATGGCTACTTCATCGAATTCCCCACACTCAGCCACGGTGTGATGCGCTCCAATGAATGTGCGCTCGACATTGGCCTGGCGTTTTTGGACAATCCGACCGCCAAGCCAGATACTTCGTGTATGGAAGACCTGACCGGTCCGGAGTTTAAACCATGACACAACCTTTTGAAATCCTGTCATTCGGCGACCTGAAAGTTTTCTTCGCTGCCCCAGACCGCGCTACGGCGGAACTGATCGGCGCGGCTGGTGCACAAAGCGTGCGCCTCATCCGCGGGCATTGGGGATTGGTGATGCCATCAGACGTACGCCTCTATGTGATGACTTCGTGGCTAAAGCCCATGTTTCACGCAGCAACCTGGCCCTGGAAAATCCTCCTGGGCGTTACGCTACCGTTGTGGGGCTGGCGCGCCCGGCGTCTCTGGCAAATTGCCGGCGGTTGGGCACAACAAATGGGGCGACGGCGAATGGTCGGCGTGAAACCACCCCATCTCATCCAGTCCAGTGATTCTAGCCTTGGCAAGCGCATTTTCATTCCTGAGCCAGATATGGCTCGCAAAGCACAACAGATCACCTGTCACGAACTGACGCACGCGGCAACCGCGCACCTCAAGCTGCCGTCGTGGCTAAACGAGGGGTTGGCGATGCTGACGGTGGATCATTTCGTAGGACATCCCACAGTCAAGGCGGAGACCATCACTCCGCTGGCCCATGCACCGGATACACCTCGCTCACGCCGCTATCCGCAAAACCCGGATGCGCTGGTTTACCTCTACGTTCGCGGTTACTGGCTCACGCGCTACTTTGAAGAAACACAACCTGGATTGCTCAAGGGATTACTCATCCAGCGCTATCCGCGCGCCGAGTTGGAAGCTCGTATCGCAACCGCCTACGGGATGGAACAAGCTGTGTTCTGGCGCGACCTAGATGAGAGGGTTGCGGCGTATTTCAAGCAAAGTGAATAAGGAGTGAAATGGATATTCAACACAAATACCTGGAAGCATGTCTGGTTGCCACGGCCAAATTCGTGGTGCAGCGCCGCGCTGACATCGGCCCGATCCTGGCGCAACTGGCGCAGGAACTGCCGGAAGACGCCATCGCCGGCGCGCCCTTCGCCCTCTTTCAGTTCGTCACCAGCGTCACCGATGGGTACGACGCCGAAATCGGTTTCCCCGTCCACCGCGAAGTCACCACGCCATTTCCGGATGGCGCGCCGACTCTCCGCACCAGGACGCTACCGGCAATGGAGGTGCTTGCGCTCGTGCATCAGGATGCGCCTGAAAAGCTAAGGGAGACGTACGGTAAGCTCTTCGCTTACGCTGCCGAGCACGCCATCATCTCCGACGAGTTTGGGCGCGAGGTGTACACGGACGCGGCGAATCCGGGCGGACCGGGAACCGAAGCGCAGTACATCATCCACGATTGGAACGGCAAGCTCGCCGAAGGCCTGGAACGCGTCTTGGGCGAGGAGACACGCGACGTGGTCATGCAGGGAAGCGAGACACTGAGCATCGCCTCCCGCACAGAGGATCGCTTTCAGTGGGTCAAGGCGATGCTAGAACGGCTGGATGGACTAGCGGAGGAACCTCAAAAGTACGACATCCTCTCCGGCTGCGCCCACGTCTTCCCGCCGGGCCAGGTCGGCAAGCTCAAGGTCGTCTTCGACAAGGCGCGCGCCCAAACCCACGACGGTCTGCAGGCTGTGGATGCCGTCCTCGACTTCATGGCCGCCGACCCCGGTTGGGGAGAAACGCGTCCCACACGCGAAGGCTACACCATCTACGCGGCCAAAGGTCCACGCGATCCAAAGGCTTACGCCGAGGCCCAAACCGACCTCGAACGACGACAGGCTTACTGCTTCTGTCCTTTGCTACGCGACAACCTGGATCAGGGGATGCCGACCGCCTTCTGCTACTGCGGCTCGGGATGGTACCGGCGGCAGTTTGAAGGCGCAATTGGCAAGCCGGTGACCATCGACATCGTCACCTCAGTGCTTCAAGGCGACGATGTGTGCCAATTCGCCATCCACCTGCCGGAGGATTTATAAATCGAACAGGAGATTTAGTGTTTAGACCCTATGTATCTGTTGTATGCTTCCTGATTCTTGCGCTCTTATTGGGCGCATGTCATTCGAGTCCGCGCGTGTTAACGCCGCTACCGGCAACCGAAACAGATGTCTTGCCCACAGCGACTTCACCTGCGCCGACATCCACGCCTACCCCTGTCCCATCTTCAACTTCTACGGCTTTACCTTCACCTGAGGTTAGTACCACGCGGGATTTGCTCTCATACAACGATTTGATACAGGGATTTGCTTCCACCGGCCCCGTAGATGAGAGCGCATTCGCGATGCCCGACAATGCTGCGCCGCCCGCACACGTTTTTGAAGGTCGCCTTGAGTTATTGGGCGAGAAGGACCACGGCAAGATAGATGTCCTCAAGGGTAGCTTTTCGTCTGAATTTAGCTATCTCCCCGCGTTTGATTTTGCCTTTGTACAGCACGAGACGTATCTCATTCCTGTAAGCCGAACTGTGATTATCGGCGCAGATTCTGGCTGGAACATCCTTCTCGAACCGGGGCGCGTGTGGCAGGAGGCTGGGGATCAGGGGAATTCCCGCGCCTCTTTCCCCTTCACGCTCATGCCGAAGGGAACCAACGCAACGCTCAACGGCACGATGACGTTTGTGTTTAATGACGAGGGCGTATCCAAGGTGTGGTATCAGGTGACGCAGGAAACGACCATCTATTCGCGTGCCAATCTCTGGGGGCTGCTGGATGCGGTCTATCACCATGAAGCCGTTCCTGATGTGGAGCAAATTCGCACTGACTTTGTTCAAGAATTAGCCAACCGATTTCCCACCAAACCGATTGCGGAACTGGTAGCAGACTATCCTGACGTAGACCTGTCTGCCTTTGGACGCCTTATCAGCCCGGGGAACACGGCGTGGTACGGCTTCGTGATCAACGGTGTGAATTACATGGACGGCTGCCAGACCCGCTTTGGGACTTACACCTATTGTGAGGCAATGCGCGCGGCTTCGTATTCCACATCCAAATCGGCTTTTGTCGCTGTGGCACTGATGCGTCTGGCGCAGAAATATGGTCCGGAGGTCGCGGACCTGCTGATAAAGGATTACGTGCCGGAATATGCGAAAAGCCGTGGTGATTGGGAACATGTCACCTTCGGCCACACCTTGGATATGGCAACGGGCAATTACTACTCGGCAGGCTATATGGTGGATGACGAGAGCGAGCAGATGATGAAATATGCCCAGACGCAGCCCTACGCTTGGCGGATCGCGGCTGCATTCAATTGGCCGCACCGGGAGGAGCCCGGACAGCGCTGGGTCTACCGCAGTTGCGACACCTTCATCCTCGTAAGCGCGATGCAGAACTTCCTACGGACAAAGGAAGGCCCCGATGCCGACATTTTCCAGTTTGTTGTAGATGAAGTCTACAAGCCATTGGGCGTGGGACCCGGCGCGTATTCGACGTTGCGGACTGAGGACAACAACTGGCAAGGCGTACCGGATGGCGGTCAGGGGCTGTGGTGGGTCGCGGACGACATCGCGAAAATTACCACACTACTCAATGCCGATCAGGGAAAAATCGACGGTGTGCAAGTCCTACACCCTGATTTGCTGGCTGCGGCAATGCAACACAATCCTGAGGATCGCGGTTTGGAGATCGACCAGGATCGTTACTACAACAACGCCTTCTGGGCCACCCGCTATACGGAGGAGGATGACTTCGACTGTGAATTCTGGACGGCGGAGATGGTAGGTGTCAGTGGCGATGTGGTCGCTTTGATGCCCAACGGCACAACGTATTATTACTTCAGCGACAGTCACGAATTCTTCTGGACATCAGCAGTCAGAGAGTCGGATAGACTCATACCGTTTTGTTCGCCGATTCCACCGGCCCAGACAGCCACTTCGCCAACGGCAGCCAGTGCGGCTGGTCTGGCTGTGATTTCGGTCGATACAGTTGATCAAGTGGAATGCTTACAGACTCTCGGTGGCCATAACGATAAGGTGATCGATTTGGCCTTTTCGGGAGATGGGACCTACCTCGCTTCATCCAGCCTCGACAAGACGATCAAGTTATGGGCCGTTGAGGACTGGCAGGATGTATACATCTTCAGGATGAACAAGGTGGGGTTCAACGGCATTGCCTTTTCACCGGATGGGCGCTTGTTGGCTTCTGCAGATGCCATCTGGGACGTAGAAAGCGGAGAGGTGGTACACATACTGGAGCAGTACAGAAACGATCCTGGCCCCGTGGCGTTCTCTCCTGATGGGGCTTTGCTCGGCGTCGCCCTGGAGGGCCGACCAATCAAACTGTGGGACGTTCGTGAGATTCAATCGAACGCTGGCGTTAGCGGAGGGGTGTTGCGCACCTTTGCGGAGCAGCCCGACGAGGTCACCTTTAGCATCGCCTTTTCGCCCGATGGCACACTGTTAGCGACCGGCGTACACGGCGGCATGGTCAGATTATGGAATGTAGCCGGCGGCCAGATTGTTGGCACGCTGGAGCATGGTGGTGAAGATGATGATATCCACGACTTGGCCTTTTCCCCTGACGGCGCGTTATTGGCTTCGGCTGGTAACGACGAAACCGTACATCTGTGGGACGTCGCCAGCGGTAAGCTGATGCACACTCTAAGGCACGGAAACGGCTTGTATGGAGTAGCTTTTTTGCCCGACGGCAGCTTGGTAGCCGCGGCCTGCTGCGATCGCACGGTCAAGCTGTGGGATGTTGCCAACGGGCATCAAGTGCGCTCCCTGTCCCATAATGACGAGGTGATGACAGTGGCCTTTTCCCCAGACGGCACCTTTCTGGCCTCCGGTGGCTATGATCATCAGGTTTATGTGTGGGGTGCTCCCCTTGAAGACCAATAAGGAGAAAAACATGTTTAGCCGTTGCAAAGCAAGTGCTGCAGTGGTCATCCTGCTGACTCTTATCGCCGCCTGTGGCAAAGTTGATCCCTCGGTCACGCCAACGGCGCCGCTTGTGCTGCCCACATCTTCTCCGACACAGATCCCGATATCGCCGACCGATACATCAGGGGCCGAAGTCCAAAGCTCTCCTGTTCTCACCTCCTTGGAGGGTGCGTATCTAGGTCAGAACCCGCCGGGTAAAACGCCAAGAGTTTTTGCCCCCGGTACCATATCGGTTAATGCCAATTTTGAGCATAGCGCCGCTGTTTTCTCACCTGATAATCGTGAGGTCTTTTGGACTACTAACGTAAATTGGTATACCGACGAGCGCGTGGTTGGAAGCCAGCGTTTGTATAACATGAAAATGGTTGACGGAAAATGGACCTCTCCCCAAATTGCTCCCTTTGCAGAAGACATCAACGTACCGATACAACGGCCTGTTTTCTCTCCTGAAGGCAATAAGCTTTATATAGAATTATTTGATTTAGATGACTCGGATATATTTGTTGTTGAGAGAATAGGTGAGGGATGGTCTGAACCAGTACCGGTATCGCCATTAATCAACTCACCCGCTATAGAACGGCTGCATTGCGTTACCGCTGATGGATCGCTCTATTTCTCCCGAGATCCTTTTACGGAGAGGGAAAAAATCTTCGTTTCAAGGTTGGTAAACGGAGCATTTACGGAACCGGAACAACTAGGAGAAAGCTATGATTCTGATGACTATGAGGTGGCAATTTTAATCGCACCGCATGAGGAATACATGTTGATCGAGCAGATGAATACGCAACACACATCATCTGCACTAACAGTCAGCTATAAGAGAGCCGACGGTACCTGGAGTGACCGAATTAAAGCTCCTTATGAATGTGGTGGTTTTTTGGCCCTTTCACCTGACGGCGAATATCTGTTCTTTCTGGGAGAAGGTATCTACTGGGTCAGTACATCTTTTATTGATGACCTGAAACCGCAAAACTTGGCGGCAAACCCTCCGCCAAGCCAACCGCCCACTTTAGCCCCCACCAGCACGCCTACATTGACCACCGAAATGGATACATTGCCTGGAGATACCTGTGTATCTGCCGGATTACCAGAACGAGCCTGCCAGGGAGTTTTCACCAATGATGCTTGGACACCCGTCGTTCACGAATTTAACGGAGTTTCGATGGTACTCGTGCCGGCGGGGTGTTTCAACATGGGCAACGATGCGAATCTTCCGGAAGAACAACCCGTTCACAGGATCTGTTTTGAACGGCCTTTCTGGATTGATCGCACCGAGACCACGGTGGCCCAGTTCGCCCAATTTTTGAATGGTCAGGACGAACCAGTTGACAGCTACGACGGTTGGCTTGACGTTATCGCAAACCTGGCTGGGGATGGGGATTTGCCCATTCAGCTTACTGTAAAAGATGGGGAGTGGAAGCCGTTGCGAGAAAGAGATAACCAGCCCATAGAAAATGTGACCTGGATTGGCGCCCATGATTATTGCGCCTGGCGGGATGCTCGCTTACCCACCGAAGCAGAGTGGGAGTATGCTGCCCGGGGCCCAGATAGTCTGCTATATCCCTGGGGAAACGAATATATCAGCGCCAACTTGCTGCGCTCATCTAGCACGCAAATGCCAGATGTCGGTAGTATACCTCGGGGGGCGTCTTGGGTGGGTGCCTTGGACATGAGTGGCAGCCTCTACGAGTGGACGAGTAGCCTCTACCGGCCTTACCCTTATGACCCCAATGATGGCCGCGAAACGAGCTTGGAGGATGACTTTGGCAATCGCGTCTTTCGGGGTTGCCCCTGGTATCATTCGGAAAATAACTTGCATGGCATGCTGCGCGACAATGTCAGCGCCACAGCCCGCCATGACAATAAACCAGATATAGCCTTCTGGTATTTTGGCTTCCGGTGTGCTCGTTCGCTCAATCCTTAGCAAGATTTCAATACACTTTAGGAACTGGCCATATGCCTTGAACTTAACATCACATTAGCGTGCTTACCACTTGACAAGTCAAGTAAGCACCGTGCTCAAATGATTCCGAGTGCAAGGAGGAAAACCATGGGTAAATCTTTCACCAGAACCGTAATCCTGATCATTCTGATCTCACTACTCGCCGGCTGCGGCCAGAGCACCGCCAACCCAACGCCCATTCCAACGACGGTGGCGACCGCGCGGCCCACAACCGTTCCTACACAGGAACCTGCCCCACCGACGGACACGCCGGCTCCTCCCACCGTGACACCGGCGCCGCCGACGGCTACCCCTGTCCCACCGACAGAAACGCCTACACCTACCCCCGAACCTGTATCTGTTCAGCCCTCTATCGACGAAATCCTTACCAGCCTGGAAGGCTTACCCATCGACGAATTCTTTGAGGAATCATTCCGCCAATTACGGCTGAGAGACCCCGATAAGCTCTTTGCCGACGGGTTCGCCGACGTCTATGGCGTGGAACTTGGGGCACAATTCACAAACCTGTCTGCCGACTATATCAGCGAGACCCAGCTACTGGAACGTGAGACACTCGACTTGCTGCGAACGTACGATCGCAACGCTCTCTCGGATGACCAAAAAATCTCCTATGATGCCCTGGAGTGGTATCTTGCCACGCAGGTACGTGGGCACGAATTTACTACTTACAAAGTCCTGGTCAACCCGGTGTGGGGATTGCAAAACTGGCCCTTCGATTTCCTGCTGGAATACCCTCTGGAGAACAAACAGGACGCTGAAAACTATATTGCTCGCCTATCGAATATAGACGCCTGGATGGACCAGGTGATTGAGGGGCTGAAGCGAAATGAGCAAGCTGGAGCGATTCCGCCAAAATATGTCCTCGAAGATACGATTGCGCAGTTGGATGGGCTCCTGAGAATACAAGGGTCCACCCCCGTAGATGCGAAAACGCTCGAGGTGTACAACCGCTTTAATAGCAAGATTTATCGAATTGCCGATCTCAGCTCCGACGAGCGGGAAGCTCTGCTGAACGCTGCTTTGACAGAGATAGAAGAGACTTTTATTCCCGCCTATCAGGCTCTACAAGACCACCTGGTCGATTTAGCAACCCTTGCCACCGAAGACCCCAACCAGTGGAAACTACCGGGGGGTGAAGCGTACTACACCTATTTGCTGGCATACCATACCGGCACAGACCTGAGCGCAGATGAGATTCACACCTTGGGACTGGCTGAAGTAGCTCGTATTCAAGAGGAGATTCGGAAGGCCGCTGCGGAATTGGGGTATCCCGCAGAACTCACCATGGCGGAATTGAACCAACGGATGAGCGAAGAAAGCCACCCCATCACCGGGCAAGCGCTGCAACAGAAATACGAGCAAATTCTGGCTGCCGCCGATCAAGCTGCCGACGACTACTTTGACCTGCGGACAAGCGCAGACGTTGTGATTCGATCCGAGCCGATTGATATACCGGCTTATTACATCCAACCAGCGCCAGGCAGCAGCGATCCGGGCGTTATGCCCGTTAACCTGACGCTCAGTCCCTTACTCGTCAATTACAACGAACATGTGCTGGTCCACCACGAGACGATACCCGGACACCATACCCAGACCGCTCTGGCCCAGGAACTCGATGTGCCCGGGTATCAAAGGCTTTGTAGTGTGAATCCCTACCTCCAGAACTACCAGCTCCTGGCCTATACTGAAGGATGGGCCCTTTATGCCGAGCAACTGGCCTGGGAAATGGGGATCTACGATGACGATCCCTTTGCCAATCTGGGGCGTCTCAGGCTGCATCTACTCCGTACCGTGCGCATGGTCGTCGACACCGGCATCCACGCCAAAGGCTGGACCTTGGATGAGGCCACCGCCTACCTCGAAGAAGTGACAGGGATGCCACAGAGCCGTAGTGGATTGACCCGCTATCTGGTCAATCCCGGATATCCCTGCAGCTACAACATCGCGAAGCTGAAGCTTTTTGAGATGCGCCAGCGGGCCATGGATGAACTCGGCGACGCGTTCGATATCAAGGCATTTCATAGCGTCGTCCTGGGTCATGGGGTTGTGCCCCTGGAGATTCTCGAGCAGTTGGTCAACACATGGATTGCAGCGACTCAGGAAATGGATCCAACGCCTACACTCGCGACTGACCAGCCAGGATACCAGCCTAGCTTTGAGCCAGGCCCATGCCGGTTTCAACGTCCCACCGGCTACAAAGCCGAGTGTGGCGATCTGTACGTACCGGAAGATCGCAGCCAGCCGGATGGCCACCTGGTGCGCATCCACGTCGCCATCTTTCGCAGCCGCAACCCCAATCCCGCGCCCGACCCGGTCATTTACCTCACCGGCGGCGGGGGGGTGAACACGTTCGACTATCTCTCGTGGTTCCTGTCAACCTTTGGCGATGCTATCTTGGAAAACCGCGACCTCATCTTTTTCAACCAGCGCGGCATGCACCGCAACGACCCGGAACTCGCGTGCCCCGGTGTTCCCGAACTGCGGCAACGCGTGTTCGCGCCTGGCCCCAACGGGGAGTACATCGACAACCAGGAAAAAATAGCCCAAGAGAACGCATTTTTCGCCGACTGCTACGCTGACCTGGTGGGGCAAGACATCAAACTGGAGCTGTACGATTCGACCGCCAGCGCCGCCGACGTCAACGACCTGCGCACCGCGCTGAGCTACGATCAGGTCAACTACTATGGCTCCTCCTACGGCACGCTGTTGGGCTTGTTGATCATGCGCGACCACCCCCAGGGCGCACGCAGCGTGGTCCTGGATTCGGTTTTCCCGCCGGAGGTCAATTACTATAGCGAATTCGGTTTCAATGCTTACACCATCTTCCGCCGGCTCTTTGACGATTGCGCCGCCGATCCCCAGTGCAACGAGCAGTACCCCGATCTCGAAGCAAAGTTCTACCAGGTCGTAGATTATCTCAACGCCAACCCCCGCACTATCGCCTGGAACGACACCCAGGAAGTGATGTACGACGGCGACATCTTTATAGACGTGGTCTATATGTACCCGTACATGGGCCAGCCGGAACTGGCACTAGAGGCCATCGAAGGAGCCAGCACGGGGGATTTCTCGATAGCAGACAATACCGCGCCGGGGGTAATGGATTTGGAATCCTACTACATCCAGTGGGGATTCTACCGCAACCGGGACTGCCGGGAAGAAGCGCCCTTTACTTCCTACGAGGACTATTACGCGCTTATGGAGGGCTTGCCGCCCCGGATCGTCGAGCACTACAAGCCATCGTTTCTGCTGGAGCTCTGCGAAGGGTGGAAGGTCAAGCCGGCCGCTCCTATCGAGAATGAGCCGGTCGTGAGTGACGTGCCGACCCTGGTCGTCTCGGGTGAATTTGATCCCATCACGCCGACACGCTGGGCACGAGGGGTCACCGAACACCTGAGTAACAGCTTTTTCTACATCTTTCCCGGCTTGGGGCACGGCGTGACGCGCACGAGCGCGTGTGCGCTGGCTATGATGTTGGAGTTCTTTGACGATCCGACCCAAGAGCCGGACGCCACGTGCATAACGGAATAGCTGCTCAAAAACGAGGAGGCAAGACATGAAACACAAACTAGCAGTCCTAGGACTCACACTCATCCTGATTACACTGATCGCCAGCGAGTGTGGGGGATACGTCGAGACAGGAGCGAAAACCGGCGAGGGGTCTTTGTCCTTCGACAAGCTCAGGGCAGGCTCCTTTGCCTGTACCAGCTTTGCCGTCTATTCGAATGAGACGGTCTACGGAATGAATTTCGACTACCCCGACACCGAGATCCGATTCACAATTAACCCAAGTGGCAGCTTGAAAGTGTTCCAGATGGAATTCGAGCAGAACGGTTGGTCACCAACCGTCGGAATGAACAGTGCGGGGCTATTCTCCTCCTGCCAGATGTTATTTCCCGAGGTGCCTGCTCCCGCGTCACCAGGCGCAGACGAGCTCTATCCTTGGCAAGTGTACGGTGAGGCGCTGTTTAATTTCGACAGTGTCGCAGATGTAGCCAAATTCATCGAGGATAAAAAAGTCGTCCATTACAGTGTGACGTTACATGATTTGTTCGCCGATACCCAGGGCGATGCGATGATCGTCGAGGTGGGCGAGAAGGAAAATGCCATCACGAGGATCGAGCATGATTTCATCGTCATGACCAACTTCCCTAACAAGGATTTTGCAGGACAAAGCTACGAGACCGTCGAAGGCGTGGGGAGCGAGAGATACAAGATTGCCTATGAAAACATCGCGGATCACCTGGTGACATTTGACGTGGCGCGAGGACTCGATACGCTGGAAAAGGTCGCCATATCAGGTGAGTTCTCAACGCAGGTTTCTATGGTGTTCGCCCCGGAGAGAAGTGAGGTGTACATCGCCCTGAAAAGGGATTTTGGCAAGATATGGAAGGTCTCGATAGAGGATGGGACGATAGAAACCTATTCAGGATTCAGCAAAGCGAGAAACATGGACCTGGGTCCTGCGGGAGTTTTGGCATCTGATTTGATAAACACGCCGAGTGGCGCACCCTGGGGCGTTTATCTCATAATAGGATTGCTGGTCGCGCTGGTGAGCGGAGTGGGTTTCTTTGTCATCAGGAAACGCACGTGAGCATTGTCGCAGGGGAAAGTACGATGAAGCTCACAACTATGAAACGCTGTCACATTCGTACTTCCTACCTCATTTATGAATAGAGTCTCTATGGGAGGAACCATCAATGAATATTCAACCCACCAATGGCAAAGTCGATCGTATCTTTGAGCGATACAACCAGCCAGGATCTCCAGGCTGCGTGTTAGCCGTGATAAAGGATGGCGAGATTATCTACCAACAAGGCTATGGTTTGGCGAACCTGGAACATAATATGCCGATGATGCCCTCGACGGTTTTCAACGTCGGCTCAATGAGCAAGCAATTCACGGCTTTTGCCATCGCGTTACTCGAGGCCAGAGGGGCATTGTCATTTGATGACGACATGCGCAAGTATCTCCCCGAGATGCATGACTTCGGTGAGCCGATCACCATCCGCCATTTGATCCACCACACGAGCGGCCTGCGGGATACCTTCCCCGATTTGTT
>JAFGSL010000112.1 GCA_016934645.1 Anaerolineae bacterium | reverse complement strand
GTAGATGTGATTTTTACGTTCGTAGTAACGACTTTAGTCGTCCAAAGACCGCTAAAGCGGTTACTACGAACAGATTTTCGATCTACTCAGACTCGTGGATCACGAATTCGGTGTTCCATATTATTGCCTTAAACTTCATCAGGCAGGAGCGGGGTTGATGAATGACTGGAGCATGTACCTCTATTTCGTCGCCCATTTTTTGGCCGTGGCGATCGTGACCGGCATCACGCTGTATGCGTGGGGACATCGTCAGGTGTCCAGCGCGACTGCGTTTGCCCGGCTACTTACCTGCGCCTCGATTATGCTCTGGGGATCGTTGCTACAGAATGTCGTTCCGCCAGAAACCTCTGCCGCATCCTTTGCGTTTTCTATGCGGATGCTAGGTGTGATCACCGCGCCACTGCTTTGGTTGTTCTTTGCCCTGGATTATAGCGGCTCTGTGGGCTGGCTTACCCGCCGTCGCGCTATCGCTTTGAGTCTTATCCCCATATTGAGCGTTAGCTTGTACCTGAGCAATCCACTGCACCATGGCTTTTTTCGAAGTGTCGGCTTTTATCAGATCGATTTTGTAATCTTATCCAATCTGGTCTACGGCCCGTGGTTTTATGTGCATACCGTCTATAGCTACACCTTGATGCTGGCGGGCGCGACGCTTCTCGTTCGTTTTGCACTGCGCACCTTCCGTCTCTATCGACTCCAGGCGTTACTGTTGGTTCTGGGCGCGTGTGCGGTGTTGGTGCCTAACGCCCTGGGGACTTTCAAAATCACGCGGTTTTCGTATACATTCGTGGGTTTCATGCTGATGGCGTTGTTGTACGGACAGGTGATTTTCCGCTACCGGTTGCTCAACCTGGCGCCGGTTGCGCGTCACACGCTGGTTGATGGTATGAGCGACGGTATGTTGGTCGTGGACACCCAGGAAAAAATCGTAGATGTGAACCCTGCCATGGCGCACTTCCTGGGACAGGCCACCGAACCCCTCATCGGGCGCCCGGTGTGGGATGTCTTGCCGCCCGGTGAGGACTGGGAAACCTGGCTGCGTGCGCCTACAGGTGCGCAGGCAACCCTTACCCTTGCCAGACCGGACGGTCCGCGCGCGTACGATCTGCAAGTCTCGCTGCTCCATGACCGCTGGGGACAAGTCTCCGGACGGATGGCCGTGCTGCACGACATCACCGAGCGGCAACAGGCGTCGAAGGCGCTGGAACGTTACGCCCAGGAGCTGGAGGCCCGCAATGTGGAACTGGACGCTTTCGCCCATACCGTGGCCCACGATCTAAAGAACCCGCTCAGTGCGGTCGTCGGCTACGGCACGTTACTGGTGAGCCGCTACGACAAGACCGATGACGAACAACGTTTGAGCATGCTCAATACGATCCCCGGCAAGGCAACCGGATGGCTAAAATTATTGACGAGTTGTTGCTGCTGGCCAGCCTCCGCAAGCTTGAGGACATGGCGTTTAGCCCCTTGGATATGGGACAGATCGTCGCCGAAGTCCAGGAGCGGCTCGCGATGATGATTGACGAAAAGCAGGCCCATCTCATCCTGCCGGAAAGCTGGCCGGTTGCGCTTGGTTACGCGGCCTGGGTGGAAGAAATCTGGGCAAACTATCTGAGCAATGCGCTGAAATATGGTGGTGATCCGCCCCAGATAACGTTGGGTTGGGAGGCACTGGATACGGGGTTCCGTTTTTGGGTACAAGATAATGGGGCCGGCCTCACCGCAGAAGAACAAGCGCGGCTGTTTTCCCCCTTCACCCGCCTGGATCAGGTGAGCGTCAAGGGACATGGTTTGGGATTGTCCATCGTACAGCGCATCGGCGAAAAACTGGGTGGGCAAGTCGGCGTTGAAAGTGCGCCCGGGCAAGGTAGCACCTTCTGGTTCACGCTGCCCGCGGCAGGCAAATAGCCTTCCTGCTGGGTAGCATTTTCTTTATGTGAGTGAGTTCTACTGAATGTATGGCCGGTATTCGCCGGCGCAGGGACCTTCTATGTACCGAAACGATGCCTATTGGAACAAAGTGCGCGGATGGGGGCTGTTGGGCCTGCTTGCGCTGCCCTTTTTGCTCTGCGGCCTGGGACTGCTGTTCCAGACAGTGACGGAATGGGGGGTATGGCTGGCCCTGCAAACCTGGGGCGCTCAGACCGAAGCTACCATCACCCGATGCCGGAAGGATGTGGATGATGACACTACCTATCTGGTGATGTATGACTACGCTGCCGCAGGTGACACGTACGTCCGCGATGGCCGCGAAGAGGTCAGCGCTGCCTGGTACGCCACTTGCCACGAAGCGACGACGATAACGGTGCGTTATCTATCCTGGTCGCCGTCCGTGGTCCGTATCGAAGGTAACACCTATCGTCGCAATTCCCTGACTGTTATCGGGTGCTGGATCCACATTCTGACTCTCACCCTGGGGGTTTTGCTACTGGTGGCACGCAAAGCGCCCGATACCCTTCCGGCGAGACGCTGGGCCGCCACACTCTTCAACGGTGGTGGTGCTGCCACCGTAGTGACCCTGATCGGCTGGCTCATCGAGTTGGCTGTAGTTGGCGCTACCAATGAACGCCAGGGTATCGTAGCACTGACGATAGGTTTGCTGATCGGTGCGCTCGTGGCGCTGTTGACATGGCTACCTGGACGACGAGAAAATGCCGATGATATCAACGACACCTATAGTATCGGAGGAGAACAATGAAGAAATCGACACCATCTACCTGGCAACGCATACTCTTGGGATTGGCCCTTTCCGCCTTCAGCGCAGGACTGCTCATCCTGGCCTTTCCGCCGTTTAACCTGTGGTTCCTGGTCTGGTTCAGCTTTGTGCCGTATATCCTGGCGCAGTACCGGGTGATGCCGCCCAAAATGGCGTCGGTCGCTTCGGCGGCATTCAACGGGTTGTGGCTGTGAGGCTACCTTGGACCCGTCTTCGGCGGAACGGGCAATTTTATGGCTTATCTGCCGTTGATTGTGGCCGGGATTTCGTTGTTGGTCGATAACGGCGCTCGCCGCTTCCACGCCCGTACGGACTTCCGCTGGTTTTTGCTGCAAGGCATCGTGGCCTGGGTGGGCATCGAACTGATCCGCATCTTCATCCCCATTGCCGGGACGTGGGGCTTCGTGGCCTACACGCTACACAGCCAACCGTGGCTGATCCAACCGGCAAGCATCTTTGGCATCTTCGGCGTGAGCGCGCTGATCATCCTCGTCAACTACGCGCTGGGCCTGGGCGCACTCCGTCTGTGGGATCGCCGTTGGCCGCTCGATGATGCTATGCCTACTCCTACGTTGCACTTGACGCGCCGCTGGCTCATCGTCGCCGGTGCGACACTGGGCGTCTGGACTGGATTGAGTCTGATCCTCCTCTTCGCACCAGAAGGGCCGACGGTCCGCGTGGCGGCGATCCAACCCGCGGCCTCGCCCATCATCTCCGCAAATCAGGACAAGGCAACGCTCGTGGCGCAGTTGCACGCGCGCATGGTCGAACAGACCCGCGAAGCGGCGGCGCAGGGCGCGCAGGTCATTGTCTGGCCAGAAGGCGCGTTGCAGTACGATCCGCAGGTGCAGGATCCGCTGGAACTGGCGGCCCTGGCGCGGGAGACGGGGACCTATCTGGTCATCGGCTACGTGGTGGATGTGACCGAACACGTCTTCCGCAACGAGGCGACCGTCATCAGTCCGGACGGTGCGTTCCTGGGCATCTTCGGCAAGGACCATCCGGTGGTCTTCGGCGGCGAAACCAGCCCCACGCGCGGGACCTACCCGGTCTACGAGACGCCGTTCGGCGTGCTGGGGACTATCATCTGCTACGACCTCGACTTCACGGACACAGCCCGCAAACTGACGCGGCAGGGCGCGCAGCTCATCGCCGTGCCCTCCAACGACTGGCCGGGCATCGCCTACAAGCATTACACCCACGTCGTCTTTCGCGCTGTGGAGAATCGCGCCGCGATGGTCAAAGCCGACGGCGGCTACGACTCGGCGGTGGTCGATCCGCGCGGGCGCGTGCTGGCGCTGGCGACGCATCCCGAGGGCGGCGAAGCGACGCTGGTGGCCGACGTGCCGTTGGGCAACGGGAACAGCCTCGCCGCACGCCTGGGCGACTGGTTCGGCTGGCTGTGTTTGGCGGGTATGGCCTTCTTCACGGTGGGCGAGGGCTGGCTGGTGAAGCAGGCGGAGGGGTAGCCATCAGTGGTCAGCTTTCAGCCTTCAGCGAGAATTTTACACAGGGGGTTTGAATGCGCGAAACAGACTTGTGGGCGATGCTCAACGAACTGCTGGAAGACGGCGTCATCGATATCGTGGGCGACGCGCTCTCCCCGCCCACGGCAGAGCGCAAAGCAGAGGTTGCCGAGTTAGTCCCGCGCCCGATGCCGGAAAGCTTGCAAACGTTGCTGGCAGCCGCGCACGGGGCCTGCGTGGGCAGCATCAATCTCTTCACCCTTGACGAACTGGAAGACGTCCACCACGCACAGGATTACCTGTTCACCTATCTGCCGTCGGTCATCTATTTTGCCAGCGATGGAGGGGATGGTTTTTTCTTCATGGATCCCGACGACGGTCTAGGGCAAGGCACGGAGGCCATCTTCTGGGTCTATCGTGGCAGCGCAGTTCCCAATGAAAGTGTGTTCTATGGCCGCGACCTCGGCGCATTTCTCATTTCGCTCGCGCAGGATGAAGAAGTGTGGGATGCCTCCTCCCTGGAGCAGGCCGCCATCAGCCGGATGCTGGCGGCGCTCGACGCTCGGCAAGATCGGTGGAGCGACGCACCGGGCGCGCGCCTGGGCGACGTGCTGGATATTGCGGATCGTGAGGGCTTGAGAGCGCCCAAATGCCTGGAAAAGCTGCTGCGGAAAAGCAACGGGCTGGTCTTCCCCGGGACTGGCGTTACCGTGTGGGCGACGAGCACGATCAAGCGGGTGGAGGCGACGTTCTCCGATGGCTACCAACCGCTGGCGCTCTTGATGGGTGAGGACAAAGCGGGAAATACGGTTGCCATCACGCATCGTGATCATCCATCGCATGTGCCCGCCGGCTGGCCCCTGCCTTGAAGGGCAGGTGGTTCGACTGGTCTCTGGGCGGCTTTTAGAAGAGGCGGTCACGTTGGGGCATCTTGCCGATATTGTTGTCAAATGGTTGGAGTGATGGCGCGCCTCAAAACGCTGTTCGAGAACTGGTTGGCCCCGCTGGTCAATCTGGAAACCACGCTGCTGCTCTTCGCCACCTTCATTTTCCACCGTTTCTACTTCGGCGCGGCGCATCCGGTGACGGACCTGCTCACGTATGACGGCATGTGGATTGTCTACGTCTACGGCGCTGTCGTCCTGCTGGCGAGCCTGGTCAACATCCCGGAGGATTGGCAACCCCTGACGGCGTTTATGATCTGCATCGGTGGTGCCTTCATGTCGATTGCTTACATAGCGCTCTTCTGGGTGCGACCCTCCACGCCCTCCTGGTCGGAACTTCTGGCGCAGCTCTATTACGTGCTGCAAGCGGTGATCTCTCTGATCCAGATCATCCTACTCGTCACGCAAGAGCCTGGAACGCGGTTCGCCGTTACGCCGCGTCTCGTCAGCGTGCCCTCGGCGCTCAAGGCGCTGGCGATCCTCGCCTACGTCGCGGGGATGACGCTGCTGCTGGATCGCGGCTTCGCGCTCGCGCCGGACGAGGTCACGGCGCAGGTGAACCTATTCGGGGTGGGGGCGTTGGAGGGGCTGATTCGTCTGGGGCAATGGCGGCATGCGCGTATTCATGACGCCGGGTAAGTTTGTTTGACTTTTCGCCATTTAGCGGCTATTATTCTGCTGTTTCGTTTCACCATATTACTCAGAAGGAGGTTTTGTCATGCGTAAGTATCTGTTTATCACTGTTGGGCTGCTCCTGGTAGCGGCAATGGGCCTTTCCGGTTGCGGGGAGGCGAAATTGGGGACGGAAGAAAACCCCATTATCTGGTCCTTTGTGCCATCGCAGGATTCCGAGCAGGTTTTGGCCGGCGCGCAGCAAGTCGCGGATATGGTCACGGATAAGACGGGTCTCGTTATCAAGGCCAACGTCGCGACAGAATTTGCTGGCGTGATCGAGGCGATGTGCAACGGCGAGGCGCAGATGGGCGCGCTCAACACCTTTGGCTACGTTTTGGCGCACGAACGCAAGTGCGCAGATGTAGCTATCGCGTCGGTGCGTTACGGCACGGCCTTCTACACCGGGCAACTCGTCGCGAATGTGGATTCGGGCGTCCAAAGCCTCAAGGACTTGGCCGGCAAGACGTTCTGCCGTCCTGATCCCCTGTCCACCAGCGGCTGGATCATCCCCAGCAT
>JAFGSL010000111.1 GCA_016934645.1 Anaerolineae bacterium | reverse complement strand
GTTCAATGGTTACATTAAGGTTTTCGGTCATGCCGCTAGATTACTACATTTTCAGAATCTCGCCGATAAATGAGCGAACCGAGAGCTATAGTTACAAGATGAAGAAATACGATGTACCCAAAACGCTGTTTCATCCCGAAGACAGGAAATGGTATGAGTTCTTTAGGGAGCAAATCAGTGTGATGCTAGAGAGTAGTAGTGACTGGGACTGTAATGAAAGTCACTAAGATACCCAACAAAAAAAACGCGGGTGCAGGAGAGGAATCTCCTGCACCCGCGTTCTATATCCTCCCCGTCACTTCCCACCCTGCGTCCCCACCAACACCTCACACAACCTGCGCGTCATCTCCAGCGATAGCCAGCGGACGTCCAAGTGAAAATCCGGCGGATCGTGCGGATAAGTATCCAACCTGCCGCGTTCGAGGTACACGCTGCCTTGCTTCCCTTTCTCGACGTAGATAACCCTCCCACCGGTCAACGCTCCCAACTCATCCAAGATCGCGTTCGTGGCGGCAATTGCCGCTTCGGTCTCAGTCTTCACCGCGACCCGCTTTAAGAACAAAGTGATGTAGTCAGGCAAGAAGCGCCGTTTGATGTCCGCAGCCAGCTTATCCCCCCGGTTAGCTTGCTGATACCGTGGCTGCATTCTACGTAAGTATTGGTAACGTTCTTCGATGCTCATATCGTGTGTGGCCATGGCTCTCCTCGGTAACATTTGACATGACTTAACGTGTTGGCTTGACAACTGCCTTTCTTATGGCATAATTTTAGTTATAAAGGCGTTGATGGAGACGAGTACGCGCAGGAAGCCGCTTCAGCGAATTCGGGAGCGTGAGAGCCGAGTGCAAGAGCCGGCGCTGAAAATCCCTCCGGAGCCGTCCGCCGAAAGAACAGATTCTGTTTGAGTAGACCGGACCGGGCTTGTCCCCCGTTATCAATAACACGGCGGTGATTGCCGTCGAGTGAGTGGTTCCGCGTTGTGCGGGACAATCAGGGTGGTACCGCGAGAGCTATAGAGAAACGCTCCCGTCCCTGTAGGGATGGGAGCGTTTTTGTTATTTTGATGTGAGGAGGAAAAAATATGTTCAAACCAGTACAAACCCAAGTCGATTTCGTCGCACAAGAACACGAAATGCTGGACTTTTGGGACAAAATCCAGGCATTTCAGAAGCTTAACGCCTTGCGCACGGGTGCGCCGCGTTGGTCGTTCATCGATGGGCCGATTACGGCGAATAATCCGATGGGCCTCCATCACGGTTGGGGCCGCTCCTACAAGGATCTCTGGCAGCGTTACTGGGCCATGCGCGGCTATCGACAGCGCTACCAGAACGGCTTCGACTGCCAGGGCCTTTGGGTAGAGGTCGAGGTCGAGAAGGAGAAGGGCTTCAAGTCCAAGCACGACATTGAGACCTACGGCCTTGCACCGTTTGTGCTGGAATGTAAAGCGCGTGTGCTGCGCCAGGCTGCCAAACAGACCGAACAATCGATCCGCCTGGGATTTTGGATGGATTGGAACGACACCGACACGTTGCGCGCGATGGCTGATAAGCTGCTCGAAAATCCGGCGCAGCAGATGACGGTGAATGGTCCTGATGGTCCCGTCACCGACAGCGTCGAGCGACTGGTAGGACGTCTGGGATCGCCGGAGCTCGGTGGGTCGTATTTCACCTTTGCCACCGAGAATAACTACACCATCTGGACGTTCATCAAGAAGGTGTGGGAACGCGGCTGGCTTTATCGCGGTCACGATGTGATGCCCTGGTGCCCGCGCTGCGAGACCGGTATCAGCCAGCACGAGATCGTCACCGACGGGTATCGCGAATTGACCCACGACGCGCCTGTGGTGCGTTTCCCGCTGCGGCGTGCGGCCCCCCCCTCAGTCCCCCCCACAGGGGGGGAGGTAAGTAAGGAGGCGTTGCTCGTTTGGACGACGACGCCCTGGACGCTGACGAGCAACGTCGCCGCTGCGGTAGGCCCTGAGCTGACCTACGTCAAGGTCAAGGCCAGCGATGGCTGGACGTATTACCTGGCAAAGGGGACGCTGGAAAACGTCGTCAAGGGCAAGTACGAGGTCTTGGGTGAACTCAAAGGCGAAGAGATGATCGGGTGGGAATACACTGGCCCATTTGACGAACTTCCCGCCGTCCAAACGATGCATGTGCCGGATTTCCATCGTATCATCCCCTGGGAGGAAGTTGGCGAGGTTGAAGGTACGGGGATCGTCCATATCGCGCCTGGATGCGGTGCGGAGGACTTTGAGATGGGCGAGATTCACGATCTGCCTGCGTTGGCCCCGCTGACTGAGGACGGTATCTTCATCGAGGGCTTTGGCTGGTTGACCGGGCGTGACGTTCACGAGGTGGCACACGACATTTTCCATAATCTGGATGACAAAGCGATGCTCTATCGCGTGGACGATTACACGCACCGCTATCCTGTCTGCTGGCGCTGTGATACGCCGCTGGTCTTCCGCCTGGTGGACGAGTGGTTCATCAATATGGGCGAATTGTATGACAAACCGCGTGAGGAAGTCACGGCGGAAGAGAAGGCGCGCAGTCTGCGTTACCAGATTATGGATGTCGTTGACCAGATCCAGTGGATCCCCGAGTTCGGCTATGCCCGCGAGATGGACTGGCTGCGCAATATGCAGGACTGGATGATCTCCAAGAAGCGTTACTGGGGCCTGGCGCTGCCGATTTGGGTTTGCGATGACAAGGCGTGCGGACACTTCGAGGTTCTCGGCGACGAGGACGAGTTGTGCGCGCGTGCCGTCGAGGGATGGGATGTCTTCGAGGGGCACACCCCGCATCGTCCCTATGTGGATGCGGTGAAGATCACGTGCCCTAAGTGCGGCGGCACAATGACGCGCATCGAGGATGTGGGCAATCCGTGGCTCGACGCGGGCAGCGTGGCCTATTCCACCACACAGTATCGCACGAACCACAAGTATTGGGAAAAATGGGTTCCGGCTGACTGGATCAGCGAATCGTTCCCTGGACAATTTCGCAACTGGTTCTACAGCCTGATCACGATGAGCACCGTTTTTGAGCAGAAACCGCCAACGAAAACCGTTCATGGCTATTCGACGCTCTTTGCGGAAGACGGTCGTCCGATGCATAAATCGTGGGGCAACGCCATCTGGTTCGATGACGCCGCCGAAAACATGGGCGTGGACACAATGCGCTGGCTCTTTATGAACCAACCGCTCGACCAGAACTTGCTGTTCGGCTATCATCGAGGTGATGAAGCCCGCCGCCGTTTCATCATCCCATTGTGGAATACCTACGCTTTCTTCGTTACCTACGCGCGCATCGACGAGTGGACGCCACCGGCGGAATTGATGGACAATCCGTCAAAATATGAGCAAGGCCAGCCTGATCTGGGGGCGCCATGGACGGCGTCAGCAGCCCCCACGGTGCTGGACAAATGGATTATCGCGCGCCTGCGCGAGACGGTTGCAGCGATGACGGAAGGGTACGAAACCTACATCCCGCTCAAGGTCGCGCAGCCTGCCGAGGCGTTCCTGGACGATTTGAGCAACTGGTACATCCGCCGTAGTCGCCGCCGCTTCTGGGCAGCCCGCGGCGCAAGCGCCAGCTCTGACGCCGACAAAGAGGCCGCCTACCAGACGCTCTACACCGTGCTGGTGACTTTTGCCAAGCTACTCACGCCGGTGCTACCGTTTATGACGGAAGTGATGTACCAGAATTTGGTGCGCGAAGCGGACAATGGCGCCCCAGAGAGTATCCATCATTGCTTGCTCCCGGTCGCTGTGGCGCTCGACGCGGAGGAAGCCTCGTTGACCGAAGCGATGGCGGCTGTGCGCCAGGCAGCGACGCTGGGCCATTCGGTGCGTGCCGGCAACAATCTCAAGGTGCGCCAGCCGCTTGCCCGCGCTGTGATCGCCACCGACCCGCGCCGCCGCGAGGAACTGACGCAGTTGCTCGATATATTGGCCGATGAGTTGAATGTGAAGGACGTCGATTTTGTCGCTGAAGAGGGTGAGCTTGTCGAATACAAACTACTGCCGTTGAACCGCGTGCTCGGGCCGAAGTTCGGCAAGCATTTCCCGCTCGTCCGCAAGGCACTGGAGAAGGTGGATGCTGCGCGCGCCGT
>JAFGSL010000110.1 GCA_016934645.1 Anaerolineae bacterium | reverse complement strand
TGCTGGCGCCGGCAACCTGGAAACGGATTTCCACATCGCAATAGGCCGGGATCCCGTCCGTGGTCATAAATTCGATGTGCAGGCTGCGACGCTGTGGACGCAAGTCGATGACGTCCCACACTTTCTCGAAAGGCCCGGCCCTGTAAAAACCTGGACCGAGGACACGCTGTAGTTTTCCTAATTTCCCCGTAACCACGGCGCTGTCGTGCGCAATGCTGAAATAGCCCGGACCGCCGACTTTGTCCATGTACATCACAAGCCGGCCGTCAGGGAGGGTTTGGCCTTCCTGGATACGCAGCAGTGGACGTCTCGGCGCATCGATGGGCAATCCTATGAAGAGGTAAAAACTCAGTTGCTGGGCATCTTCGTGAGATAAATCGTAGAGTTGCTCGAGAAACTGGGGCGCCAACAGATACAGTACGTTGAAGACGACAACGACCAGACAAGTACCAAAGGCCGCACTTAAAAGGAGCAGGTTCAGGATATGGCGCCCGCTGTTTTCGGGAACGGGTCCTGTAAAGTAAAAGACGATGAACAGTACCACCGCAAAGGCCAGGAATGCCGTCAGTACAAGGGTCGACAGCAGCATCAAGTTTGGGGACTCGTACTCTTCTAAATGCATCGCTCAATCTTCCTTTGTCAATTGTTCGAGTTGGGTCAGGGTCGGTAGAGCCGTTTCCGGCAACAACTCTTTCACCTGCGAATTACGCGCCAGATGGAGTAGATTTTCGAGTAAATGATGGGCCACATAGCGGCTGGCATTCCCCCTGTCCTCGAGTTTCATCGATGTTTGTTGCAGGATTTGGGAGAGCAATTCAACGCGTGCATCGCTGCGGATACGCGAGAGGTCCTTGAGGTTTTGGATTTGCGCTTCGGTTTCCCAATCCATCACCTTGCTCATCCAGCTTGCTTTCCAGGCCTCGACGCGTTGTTTGACGACGTCGGGATTGGTCGGTGTGACCTTGTTGCCGATGCTGCCGCCGAGGATTTGAAAGCCAAGGGGTTCGACCGCAGCCTTAACGGTTTCACGTACTTTCAAACCGATGGTCGGACGGGTCAGATCACCAGTCTCGGGGATAACCTTACCCGTTGTGGGGTCGACTGTGCCGCTCTCGGGGACGATGCTGTAGAGTTCTTCCAGGCTATACTCCGGGATTACCTGCTTGACACGGTTGATCGCAACCTTAAGCGGAATGTCATCCCAGGGACGGACTTGATGGGCTTCCAGCGGCGTTTTGCCGGTGGGATCGACTTCTTCGTAAAACACAATCTGATAGATATCACGTTGGTTGCGATAAGGCCAGGGTTCCTGATTCGCCAGACTCTCGAGGGTGATCGTTTTATATCCCGGATCGATGCGAAACAGCGATGAGATGGGCAGGTTGACTTCGATGCCATCTCGTGTGCGGGCATCGACGCGTGTGACGCGAATCTGGTTGCGCAGGTCGATGACCTGGTATGGCGATTCGGCGGTTTCGGTAAACAGCGCCCCAGGTCCCACGATACGCTTGATCTTTGTGCCATCTTTGAGTACGACGAGATTTTCCGGTTCGGTCATCAGCCAACCAGGGCCAACACCATAGAAGGTATTACCCTTGATGCGCGTTTCCGCCTCGCCATCTTCGACCATCCAACTCGGTTTGGGAAAGGTCGTGAAGAACCCGGTGAAGTATTGTGTTATGCGGAACACGCGCCCAGGTTGGTTCGGGTCTGTGGGGATGATGTAAGATGCAACCCACATCATCAGGATTATGGCCAAGATCGGAGGAAAGGTCACAAATACCAGGAAGACTACAAACTGCGAGAACAAGAACGTGTAGCGCGGCAGGAACAGGAAGATGAGCAGCGTGATAAAGATGAAGAAGACAGCCGGGAGCCACGCGGAAAGCTTGTTGATGGTCGAGTTTGAGTGAGGTCTGAGCACGCCGGCAACGGTGAAGAAGACGGTAAAGATATCGAACGGTATGAGAAGACCCAGAATAACGATGATCCCGGCGGGGAGGGGCGTTATGCCTGATGATCTTGCCTCCACCTCGCTCATACCGACAATCCAGGTGGGGAAGCGCATCATCCCGATCCACATCAGGTTGATCAAAGGCCATAACAACAGCCCCCACATTCGCACCAGTGCTTGTTTTAGCCGGTCAAATTCGTAGACATACTTCCCCTCGAAGCGTGGAGGGTGATCCCGCAAATATGTGCGCAGTGCGACAAATGCCGCAATGTACCCTGCCAGGACTAAGAACCGTAGAAGCATGCTCAAACCTCCTTGCCTTATCGCATAAACTCACTTTAGCATGGAATAAGAAAAAGGGAAGTATTTCTTCAGAAAATGAGCTCCGGCAGAGTTTCTTATCGTCACCGTCACATAGATGACAAAATCGCTATACTGGGAAATAACCCTTCCGGTGGATGATGGACAAATTGCACTTGACATCCGCGCGAAAAATCCTTACAATGAAAGTGTACTGGTGAACGACAACTAGTGAACTTTTGATTTAGGGCACGGGTTTATGCGAAAATGTAGAGTTGATGCCCCCAATAAAATAGCCATAACCACGCTGCGGGTCATCTGAAAAGATGTCACCCGCAGTGTGTGTTTAGCGGTCGATACCATAATCTTATCCACGAGGAGGTGATACTCGCTTAGGAAGTTCTCTTACGGTTATAGTGGCGCTTCGTCACCAGAAAATACCCATCCGTTTGGAGAAAGGAAAAAATCATGTTCGATGAAAAATCGCTGAGAGAATTGGCTACGATCGAAGCCAATGGTCCGATTTTGAGCCTTTACTTGAACGTTGATCCCACCCAGCACGCTGCCGAAGAGTACCGGTTGGCGCTGCGCGAAATGCTGAAACAGGCCGAGGGTCTGGTCGATGATGGCGATATCAATGTCGTCAAGCGGTACGTTGATCTGGAATACAACTGGTCCGGACGTGGTCTGGTGTTGTTTTCGCGCCAGGCCGAGGGAATATGGTATGTTCTACCGTTGGCGGTTCCGGTGCGCAACGGTATCACGGCAGCGCGCAAACCGTACATTTCACCGCTGGTAGAACTGGATGGCTTTTACGGGCGTTACGTCGTCGCCCTGGTGGACCGGCAAGGAGGACGCTTCTTTTTGTTCCAGATGGGCGAGTTGATTACGCAGGAAGGCGCAGTGGGCGAGGATGTGCGCAATGTCCGCAAGGGGCGTGGTTCCTCGGTCGTGGGGATGCGCGGCGGTTCGCAGGCTTCGGGCCGCAAGGAAGCGGCGCTGGTGCAGCGCAATCTGCGCGACACAGCGGCGGCGCTGGTTGATTTCTGTCAGAAGCATCATCCACGCCGCCTGCTGCTGGCAGGCGCCGAACACACGGTCGCGCAGTTCCGCGATCTGCTGCCCGTGAAACTTCAGGAAATCGTCGTAGGGACGTTCAACGCCAATATGGAGGCCGGCGATATTGAGATTCGAGAGCTTGCCTTCGCGCGCCTCAAAGATTTGGAGGCCGCACGAAGGCGCGAGTTGGTGGAGGCCGTCGTCACGGCGGCGGCTAAGGGGATGAACGGCGTGGTCGGCTTGGATCAAACGCTCAGCGCGACACATGAAGGTCGCACTCAGGTCCTGGTTGTCGAGCGCGATTTTCATGCACCCGGCTATCGCTGTACCGGTTGCGGCTATCTGACGACGCAACCGCTCGAACAGTGCATTTTCTGCAAAGGCGCTGTCGTGGAGATCCCCGACGCCGCCGAAGCCGTCATCAGCCAGGCGGTGGAAAAGGGCGGTACCGTCGAGGTGGTCGACAACGGCTTGTTGAATGGTGCTCGCATCGGCGCCCTGCTGCGCTACTAGCTGCGCTATGCCTTGAGCAACAACAATCCCCCCGAATCTCTGGGGGGATTGTCATTTTCACAGTTAACAACTATGCATAGAGCTGGTCGGCCAGACGATTCGACTAACGACGATCCGACTGACGACTATCTGACTACTGCGAGGAGAAGTCAATGCGCAAGAGACTGAACAAGCCTACCGACATGCGCGCTTATCGCCGCCAGACCGAGCGCCGTCTGGTCGTTGCCATCATCTTCGCGTTGGTGCTGATCGGCAGCGTGGTGATCGGCCTGATTTACGGCTGGCCCGCCGTGTTCACCGGACTGCTCTGTCTGCTGCCCGGCGCGGGCGTCTTCCTGCTGTTGTGGATCGTGTTGTCCGTCATCGAGCGCCTGAGCCGCGATCTATAGCCATCCTCTCAAGCGCATCGCCCGTTCGACGCTGGCGATTGCCACCCAATAGGCCGCGTCGCGCATGTAGAGTTCCTTCTGTAGCGACATCTCCAGCACCGCCTTGAACGCCGAAGCCATCTTTTGATCCAGCTTCGCCAGCACTTCCTCTTCCGGCCAGTAGTAGTTCATATCGTTTTGCACTTGCTCGAAGTAGGAGCACGTGACCCCACCCGCGTTGCACAGGAAGTCCGGGATGACGAAGACCCCGCGCTCCTTGAGTACAGCGTCGGCTTCCAGCAACGTCGGCCCGTTAGCGCCTTCAGCGAGGATCTTCACCTGCTTGCTGATGTTGCGCACATTGTCTCCGGTGATGACGCCTTCCACCGCTGCCGGGATGAGCACATCCGCGTCTTTACTCAGCCACGCATCGCCATCTTCGATGCTGTAACCGGCAGCCTTGGCCTTCTCCTTATCCACCGTGCCGTACTGGTCAGTGATGCTTTGCAGGAAGTAGGGGTCGATGCCCTCGTCCTTGGTGAACGTATACGCCGTGCGGTCGTCGCGATCCCAACACGACACGCTGATCACCCGCCCCCCAAGCATCTCGATAAACGTCCTGGCCGCGTACTGCGCCACGTTGCCGAACCCCTGGATCGAAGCTGTTTGCCCGGCCGAGCGAATCCCCAAGTGCTTCATCGCCTCGCGGACGGTGACAACGACGCCGAACCCGGTCGCCGCGGTGCGCCCCAACGAGCCTCCGCCGCCCACCGGCTTGCCGGTGATCACGCCCGGCACGTATTCGCCGCGCAGCTTGGAGTACTCGTCCATCATCCAGCCCATCATCTGCGGCGTGGTGCCCACGTCGGGCGCGGGGACGTCGTTGCGTGGGCCGAGGTTCTTCCAGATCGCGTCGATCCACTCGCGACACAGGCGTTCCTTCTCGCTGGTCGAGAGCTTTGACGGGTCCACCACCACGCCGCCCTTCCCGCCGCCGAGCGGGATGTCGGCCACGGCGCATTTCCACGTCATCCACGTGGCGAGCGCGCGCACCGTGTCCAGCGTCTCGTTCGCCGCGAAGCGGATGCCGCCCTTCGCCGGGCCGCGCGCATCGTTGTGCTGCACGCGAAAGCCGAAGAACACCTTGATCGAGCC
>JAFGSL010000714.1 GCA_016934645.1 Anaerolineae bacterium | reverse complement strand
CCCCCCGCATCGGCCCCGACAACTTGACGGTATCCCGTCAGTCTTGTCTCTGTCTATTAACCACTGTGTATCTTACAGTGTACTACACTTCGTCTGCTTGTCAAGCTGCTCTGTGTCCCGGAGACCACTTGCTCTGCCCCCGCACACAAGCCGGAATTCTACCACACCCCTTTTTCTTGTCAAGTCAACGAGCGCTTTGCGCTCAGGGCTTTGCGCTTCGCCCACTACTGTTGTCCGTTTTCGAGCAGCAACGTACGCAAGACTTCGGCCGCGGCTTGCATAAAGTAGCGCCGGTAGGCCGATACTTCGTCGAGCAAAGCGCCAAGCCGAGCTGCGATGCGGTCAGCATACTGGTCGACGCGGTTACCACCTGCTTGGATTAGGATAAAGTCGTCACCTTCAACATCATCCGTCTCGGAAACGATGGTGATGTAACCCTGCGCCTCCAGCCAGGTCAGGGCCAGTCGAACCGCCGACTCGCGGTTGGCCGTCATTGCGGCCACGCGGGGGATATCCAAGCGTCCAGCGGTGTTTTTCAGCGCATATTTCGCCACGCCTGCGATGTACTTCAGGAAAGGCTCCAATTGCCCCAGTTCAGCAGCTGCACCGAAGAGATAGACTTTCGTAGGCGACACTTTGGCCAGCGCAGCGTGTAGCACATCTGGGCCGGGCGGCAACGTCCAGATGACGAGCCCTGTTGCCGGGGAAAGTTCGTATCGGTCGCCCCCAAGGATATCCACGGCAGAGGGACCTTCACGCCAGATTTGCATATCCGGTGCGCTCAGCAGCGGTTTGAGCAACGTAAGGGGATGTGGTTCGCGCCGGTAGTCCACGAGTTCGAGCGTAGGACATTCCACCACCACACCGGTAACGGAAGGGACTATCTCATGAGCGACCGTGCAGACACGGGCGGCTTCCCAAACGATTTGCAGCTCGCGTTGCCCGCGGAAATCATTAATCCGCGTGGTATAGGCCAGATCGAATGCACCTTCGGGCAATACCGCACCGTTCCAACGCCACCACACCACTTGGCGCTCAACGCTATTGGGGTCTTCCACAGTGAGCAGTAGATGGCGTCCATCCCGTCCCAGGGTACGATGCGCCGTTACCCGAATATCGCGCGTCGCCAATATCAGAGGCGGATTACCCGCCCCAAAGGGTGCGAGACGTTCCAAGTCGATCAAAAAATCCAACGACAACTCATCCAGAGACACGTAGCCGTCAACTTGCACCTCAGGCTGCCCTGGCGCAGCGCCAATTTGCGCCTTCACCGCGCGAGAGAGACCGCGCCGGAATACAGGAATGTCTTCGGCCGGCAGCGATAGACCGGCAGCCATCGCGTGACCGCCGTAACTCCGCAACAGATCGTGCTGCGTCGCCAGAGCTTCGGTGATGTGACAGCCATCAACAGAACGTGCAGAGCCGTGTCCCAGGCCCTCTGGCGAGATGGAGATCAACACAGCGGGCCGGTGGTATTGCTCGACCAAACGATTGGCGACGATGCCG
This sequence comes from Anaerolineae bacterium, assembly GCA_016934645.1. The sequence continues at coordinate 1,073 of JAFGSL010000714.1, read as the reverse complement.
ATCACCCCAACCGGCCATTCGGGGGCCGCAAGAACAAACACGGCATCCTCCAACAGCGCCGGATTCTGCGCGATTTGATCCTGTGCAGCAGCGAAAACCTGCTCACCCAGCATCTTGCGACGGTCATTCAAAGCCTCTAGCTCAGAGGCGAAAATGCGTGCCTGGGTCAGATCAGTCGTCGTCAGGAAATCAACAATGACGTTGGCGTCGTCTATACGCCCTAACGCATTAAGACGGGGCGCTAGGCCGAAACCGATTTGCTCTTCACTCAAGTACGCCGGATTGACGCGAGCCAGCTTCATCAGTTCCTGCAATCCCAGGCGTTCAGTCTGGCGCAGTGCAGCTAAACCGCGCTGCAGAAGATAACGGGTGTCGCCGTCCAACACAGCCACATCGGCGACAATGCCCAGTGCCGTCAGATCGAGATGCTTGGCAACGTCACCGGCGCGCCCAGCACGTGCGTAGAGATCTTCCGCCAGTTTGTACGCGACACCAACACCCGGCAGGGAAGCAAGAGGATGCATAGGAGAGAGCAAATGCGGGTTGACAATCGCGTGAGCGGATGGTAGCTCCGGCGGCAGTTCATGGTGATCGGTTATGACGACGTCCACACCCCGCGTGGCAGCATACGCGACTGCCTCATTCGCATCGATGCCGGTATCGCAGGTGAGGATAAGCTGCGCGCCCTCATCTATCACGCGCTCCAACGAGGGCACTTTGATGCCGTGGGATTCTGTCGCCCGCAGGGGGATGTAATGTGTGACCCGTGCACCCATATCACGGAGCGTCGCGACCAGTACCGTCGTTGCCGTTTGGCCATCGACGTCGAAATCACCCCAGACACAGATCGTCTCTTCTGCGCGGATGGCACGCTCGATGCGGTCGGCGGCACGTACCAGATTGGGAAACGCCGTGGGTGGAGTTGGTGTGTAGGCATCCGGGTCCAAAAACGCACGTGCTGCTTCCACCGTCTCCAGGCCTCGCCGCACCAACGTCTCAGCCACCAGAGGATGCCCGCCAACGAACTCGGCCAGTGACGAGGGAACAACAACAGGTTCAGGGTCTAGCCAATT
>JAFGSL010000713.1 GCA_016934645.1 Anaerolineae bacterium | reverse complement strand
GGCGCAAGCGATGGGCGCTTAATCTAGTCAACTTCCGCTTCGCCAGTTAAACCTACCTAATGTTCTTATTGTGCAATAACTCTAGTGAACTGCAAAGGCCCACGAGTCCATTTTCTTCAAGCCTGTTTTTGGAACACGGATGTGGGAGCAAAGTTGGGAGAATACATCATCCACTACGCAGACGGTCAAACGAGAAGCGCTCCGATTGTCTATGGAAAGAATATCCTGGATTGGTGGGCCAAGCCGGGAAGCATCCAGCTCTCCGAAGCCGTCTCCGTGTGGCAAGGTTCAAATCCGGCCACGCGCAGCATGGACCTCATCACCCATTTGATCAAGTACACGTGGGAGAATTCCTTGCCGGACGTTGACATAAGCTCGATTGACTTCGTCTCGGATCTGATTGAGGCCGGACCGTTTGTGGTCGCCATTACGGTAGAGAGTGCACAGTAACTTCACGAAATGATGAGGAGATGCGCAAGCCGTTGGCTTGCGGGAGAAGCAAACTAACAGTTTGCTCTACAAACGCTATGTTCGAGGTAGAGGAATGAACAAACGAGAAAAGTTGCTAAACTGGTTGAACGGAAGTCAGACGCTGGACTACATTCCGGCAGCGTTCTTTATCCACTTCCCCCAGGAATACCGGCGTGGACAAGCCGCGATCGACAAACACCTGGCGTATTTCCACTACACCGGGATGGATTTCGTCAAAATCCAGTACGAATTTGCGTTTCCTCACCGCCCGGAGATTCAAACGCCGGCGGATTGGGCCAAGATGCCGTTCTACGGGCGCGAGTTTTTCCAGGATCAGTTGGACATCGTCGCCGGGCTGGTTGAGGCGGCCCACGGCGAAGCCCTCATCCTCCAGACGTTGTACTCGCCGTTTATGAGCGCCGGGCACACGACCAGCGACGCGCTGATCACAGAACACCTTAAGACAGCCCCAGAAAAGGTCAAGCCAGGGCTGGAGATCATCACCGAGAACACGCTCTGGTTCGTGCGCGAGTGTATCAAACTCGGCGTCGATGGCTTTTATGCCTCTACCCAGGGCGGGGAAAGCCAACGCTTCGCGGATCCGTCCTTGTTTGCCCAATACGTCAAGCCATACGATCTGGTCGTGATGGAGGAAATCAACCAGACCTGCCCATTCAACATCCTCCACATCTGCGACTACTGCGGCGGGTACTCCGATCTGACGCCCTTCCTGGACTACCCCGGTGACATCGTCAACTGCGCGTTGAACCTGGGTACGCGGACGCTCACGCCCCGCGATGTGGCGCAGATGTTTGCGCATCCCTACATGGGCGGGATTGATCGCCATGGAGCCATCGCCACCACCAACCCGGACGAGGTCAAGACGATAGTGCGTGCCATCCTCAAGGATGCTCCGGAGCGCTTTATCCTCGGCGCCGACTGCACACTTCCCGGCGACATTGACTGGGACAACATCAAGACTGCTATCGCCACAGCACACGAATACCCAAAATAAGCATTGGCATGGGATTCCCGGCCAAGAACGACCGACTTTCTGAACTTTGGACCTTAGACTTTCGACGAATCATAGGAGGAAAAAATGACCAAGACATTCAAATTCTGCATTCTGTTCGAGGAAGCGCCGGGCCGTGACCTGTCGCAGATCGCACCGGGATGGGAGATGGCCGAGATTCCGGTGGCGCTGATCGTCAAGCCGTTTGAGAGCGCGGCCAACTGGGCACAGCAACGCAAAGTGCTCGCCTCATGGAACCTGCCGTCGATCAAGGCCGCCAGCCACTTCCTGCAATTCTGGGGCCTCAAGCCGGTCGGTCCGGGCGTGGATTGGGAGCAGCTCGATTTCTGGATGGGACGTGCGTTTGCCCGTCTGGCTGGCCTCGGCGTCGAGACCGTTGGCGTGTACGGTGGCTTTTTCACTCCGCCGGAAGACTTCTCCACAACCAAAGCGATGGATCAGGCCGTGCGTTTTGTGGACCGGATGGCCGATTACGCCGACAAATATACAATGCAAGTGGCATTGGAACCGACGGCGGAACTGGATACGCTGTGGCCGATGTACCTCGATGGCCTCAAGTTTGCGAAAGAAGAAGTCGCGCGGCCTTCGGTACGTGTGATGGCGGACATCAACTACTTCCTCAAAGGCAACCAGCCACTTGAGCACATCGCCACCGATCCCGCCTACTGCCTGCACGTCCACATCGCGGGCGAGCACGCACAGCCCGGCGTGGGCAATCTGGAACACGTCTATCTCAACCTGTTCCGCATCCTGCGCGACATCGGCTACACGCGCGGTGTGTCGGCAGCCTGCCCCTGGGTCAGCACCGACGGCGGCCCGGTGGACTTCGGCAAGGAGACGGCCAAGACATTGGCCTACCTCAAGGGCTTGCGCGAAAAGGTATACGCCGAATAACGTATGACAAATCTCATCCTCTCGAAGGCTCGTAGAACCTTCGAGAGGATGAAAATAAGGAATAAGCGATTATGACAGAATCCTCACATATCAACATCGCCTTCGTCGGCTGCGGCGGCATCGCTCAAACCCATTGGCGTGGTATCCAGACGCACGCACCGCAACTCAAGGTCACGGCCGCCGTCGATATCGATCCTACCCTAGCGGTCAAAATGGCCGAACAGACGGGCGGGCAAGCCTTTACCTCGCTGGAAGTCGCTCTTGAGCAAGGGGACTTCGAAGCCGTCGATATTATGCTTCCACACAATCTGCACGAAGAAGCGGCCACACTCGCCTTCGCAGTGGGGAAACACGTCATCCTGGAAAAACCGATGGCCACAACGTTGGATAGTTGTGACCGCATCCTCGCCGCTGCCCGGGAAACGGGCACGGTGTTTATGATCGCTGAACAATCGCAATATGCGCGCGATGTTGTCAAGGTGCAGCAACTGATCCAGGAAGGCGCGATAGGTGAAACCATCACCGCCAGGGCGGTTATGGATGAACGCATTCACAGAAAAGGCAATGCCCATCCCTGGCGTTTTAGCAAGTCCATCACCGGTGGCGGCATCTGCGTCGACGGTGGGCTACATTGGATACGTCCACTGCGGATGTGGTTAGGCGAGATTGACGAGGTCGTCGCAGTCCTTGGTTATCCGGTCAAGGACATGGAGGGTGAATCGCTGGCGCACGCGATATTCCGTTTCACATCGGGTAAAATTGCCGTCTTCGAAGCGTTGGTTGCTGAAATGGTCGACGCCCCAAACGAAAAGTTCAGAATCACCGGCACCGAAGGCATCATTGTCATCGAAAAAGGCCACGGCAGACGCGCGCTCCTCTACAATGATGAACATCCCCGCGGATGCGAAATCCTGACGCAGGATGAATTGCGCGAATCCGCCTATGGATTGGAGTTGGCCGATTTTGCCCGGGCAGTGCTGGAAGGTGCGCCGCTTGCGGCCGGTCCCGAGGTATCCTTGGGCGATTTACGCACAGCGTTCGCGATGTACCGTTCCGCCGATAGCGGGCAGTGGGAAAAGGTCTGGGATTAATACTGGGATGTAAAAAGGAGAAAAATGAATACGATCACTAATGCATTTTCACAAAACCAGCGCCTCGGGCGAGGCGTCAACATCATCGGCTACGACCCCTTGTGGCGGTCACGGGCAGAAGCGCGGATGCAAGACAAGCACTTCCGGCTGATCAGGGAAGCTGGATTCGATCACGTGCGCATCAACCTGCACCCGTTCAAATTCATGGGCGATGCGCCCGACTACGCGATCAGTCCCGCGTGGCTGGAGACGCTGGACTGGGCTGTTGCGCAAGCCTTGGACAACGATCTTATCGCCATCTTGGACATGCACGAGTTCACCGCGATGGCGCGGGACTTTGCGGGCCTGAAGGCCAAATACCTGGCAGTGTGGGAACAACTAGCTCCGCGCTATCAAGACGCTCCAGACACGGTATTCTTCGAGCTGTTGAACGAGCCAAACGGCGCATTGACAGTAGCGCTGTGGAATGAATTCCTGATGGAGCCATACAACATCGTCCGCCGCACCAACCCCAACCGCACACTCGTTATCGGCCCGGCGTTCTGGAACGGCATCGACCATATCGAAGACCTGCAGCTTCCGGAAGCGGATCGCAACATCATCATCACCGTCCACTACTATCATCCGATGCCGTTCACCCATCAAGGCGCATCCTGGTCTGAGTATCGGGACCGCAGCAACGTGACGTGGCCCGGTACGGCAGAAGAGCAACAAGCTATCATCCATGACCTGGGCAAGGTGCAGACGTGGGCAGAGCAACAGCAACGGCCCATCCTCCTGGGCGAGTTTGGTGCCTATGACAAAGCAGACATAGTATCACGCGTACTCTACACGAGCTTTGTCGCCCGGCAGGCGGAGAACCTGGGATGGAGTTGGTCGTATTGGCAGTTCGACTCGGACTTCATCGTTTACGACATCGATCAAGACACCTGGGTCACGCCCATCCTCAATGCGTTGATCCGGCCTGAAGGTGCGGATGAGTGTGAGCGTTGACCGCTTTTCAAAGGTTAGCCATTTTCAAGGGAGAAAACATGACCACAAACTCTAAAGACCCGACCTTCGTGACCGTCAAAGGCAAACACATCGTCGGCCCTGATGGACAACCGCTGTTACTGAAGGGGATCGGCATCGGTAACTGGCTGTTGCCCGAAGGCTACATGTGGGGCTTCCGCCGGGCAAACTCGCCACGACTGATCAACGAAATGATCAGCCAACTGACCGGCGAGGAAGGGGCACGCACGTTTTGGCGAACGTTCTACGAGCGTTTTATCACGCAAGATGACGTGCATTTCCTCAAACAAGCCGGATTCAACCACGTGCGCGCGTCCTTCAACTGGCGCTTGTTCGTGACTGAGGAGGAACCGCGCCGTCTGTCCGGTGTGGGCTACGAGTGTCTGGATCGCCTCGTAGCCTGGTGCAAAACGGAAGGCCTATACGTCATCCTGGATATGCACGGCGCACCTGGCGGTCAGACCGGCGACAACATCGACGACAGTTGGGGCTATCCGTTCCTCTACGAGTGCCTGGAAAGCCAAGCGCTAACGGTTAAGCTGTGGGCGTCCCTGGCGGAACGCTACGGTGACGAGCCTGCCGTCATCGGCTACGATCTTCTCAACGAGCCGATCGCCAGCTATTTCGACCGTGAGACCTTGAATCCTTTGTTGGAACCGCTCTACAAACGCATCGTCAAGGCCATCCGCGCCCATGACCCCAATCACATCGTCTTCCTCGGCGGGGCGCGGTGGAACACCGACTTCAGCGTATTCGGCCCACCGTTCGACGACAAGCTGGTCTACACGTTCCATCGCTACTGGGACCCGGTCACACCAGCGCTGGTCAAACCCTACCTCGAATTCAGCGAGCGATACAACGTCCCTTTGTGGATGGGCGAATCGGGCGAAAACACCTACGAATGGATCGCGACGTTCCGTGAACTGCTCGAAGCCAACGACATCGGTTGGTGCTTCTGGACGTACAAGCGCTTGGACACAGACCGCTGCGTCGCCTCGATCGAAAGAACAGCAGAGTGGGATGCCATCGTGGCGTTTGCCGAACATCCGCGAACAACCTTCAAAGAGATACGCGAACAGCGCCCATCACGCGAGGTTGTGGAACAAACACTGCGCGATTACCTCGATCACATCCGTTTTGACGCCTGTCGAGTCAATCCGGGCTACCTGGCGGCATTGGGATTGTAGGGCCTCCGGGAAGAGGTCGAGCGTGACGTGGTCGCTACCCAGTATCGCGCGCGCTTTGGCAGCAAAGTTGGCCGACTGCTGGTAGGGGACAGTATCATCGCGCAAGCCGTGCTGGATGAGCATAGGCGGCAGCGTTGGCGCGAATCCAACGGATGGCAGCCTTCACGTCGTGCACCAGGGCCGGAAACTTCGCCTCGCCACTCATCCGATAATTGACGCCGACGACGGCATAGCCACGCTCCAATCCTTCGAGCATTGGCACAAGTTGCACATCGCGCTTATCGCCACCCATAAAGGCCCCGCCGTGGATCGACACAATGACTGGGAACGGGCCATGGCCTTCCGCAGGCCAGTAGATGTCGAGCTTTTGCGCGGGAGAGATAGGGACATAGGCCAGATCGAATCGCTTGCGCTTGATGTGCGTGGTGTTCGCCTCTGGAATGACAAACGGAACTGTGGATTGGAGTTCAGACATCGGCACCTCGCTTTGTCGCTTCAGGAATCTTCGTCATTGCGTTGTTTCTTGAAAGCTGCCTCAAACGCAGCCGCGAACACCACACCGATGGCAATACCCAATACCGGGTTTTGCAAAGGCAGCCCTACACCCGTCCCAAAACAAATGCCAAGAGCAATGCCTACCCCGACCGGTGGGGTCTTCGTTTTTCGCGTATGCTCTGGATATCCATTCAAACTTGGTGCACCTGCTACCAATACGCCAAACCATACGTCAGGTTGCGCGATACGTCAAGTGTGCGGAAAGAGCGATAGCAGCCTCTAACCCAAGCGCCGCAATTGACGCACAGACAGGATCATTCCACCGGTCAGACTCACCACGGCCAATCCTACCAGTATGAGCAGCTTAGAGCTCCAATCGGCCGGCCATGAGCGGAAGAGCACCAGATCGCGCACGGGATCTACGGCGTAGGTGTTGGGGAAGACCCTTGCGAGCAAGGTCACCTTGGCCCAATTGTTGCGCACCATCGCTAGCCCGCCGCCGATAAAGAAGATGATCACCCCGCCCAAGACACCGGTTACCGCTCCGGCCATGTAATGGCGTATGCGCATCCCCAGCACCAAGCCGAGAGAAGCCCAAAAGACAGCCACCAATCCGAAGAGTAGCCACACGGCCTACAGGAACCGTCCTGGCCAGGCGCCGACCTAAAGATAGACTACGAAGCCCACAAATGTCGCCATCGGCAGCATCGCCAGGCCAAAGTAGACAGTATAAGGCACATCTACCGGCAGCCACGGATGTTCCTCGACGGTCACGGATGCGCTGCCCAGTGCCGTGTTCCATAGGCGCAGCGCCGCTGCCGTCAGCCGGTTGCGCAGGTTCTTGACCTGGTTGCTGTCAATTAGGCCGAAACGCTGCACCGCTGTGGGGACGCCATCGCGGGATTCGACGATGATGATCTGGCGAGGCGCCGCGGCCTTTAACTGCGCCATGTCCGACTGAGGCACAAGGATGGGGTTGATGTATGGCAATCCGATGGGCGATCCCACCTCCCGCATCGCTGGTACCAGGGCGCGACCTTCGTCGGTCGTCGGCTGCGCTACGTACATATCAAACGTCGCGAAAACCAACACCTCGGTCATCAGCAGATACATGAGCACGGGCTGGAGGATGGCCACCAGGTGGATAGGCAGCGCAGTGCGCGCAAGCTTGAACTCGTTCACGATAAGAAGACGAAAGCGGTTCATCGTCCACTCCCTCAACGCGCGGCCCGTGTAATGCAGGAACACGTCATCCAGAGAGGAGTGTGCGATACGGATGGATTCCAGCCAGTGCGCCGTAGTCACCCGGGCGACCAGTTTCCCGGCGATGCTCTCGGCGTTGGTCACTTCCAGGCGCAATTGATCGGGAGGAACGCGCGTCACAGCCTCGACTCCCAGGCCGGAGAACACCGCTTCGGGGGCCTGGACGGTAGGCGTGGTGCGCAGGGTGACGATGTCGTGCCGCAAGTCGGATTTGAGATGCTCAGGGGAGTCCAGTGCGATGGCCTGGCCGTGATCCAAGATCACCAACCGGTCACACAAGGCGTCGGCCTCCAT
>JAFGSL010000712.1 GCA_016934645.1 Anaerolineae bacterium | reverse complement strand
CGGCATCATCGCCCACATTGACGCGGGCAAGACGACGCTGACGGAGCGCGTGCTGTATTACTCCGGGCGCACGTATCGCGTCGGCAACGTGGACGACGGCACGACCGTCACCGATTGGATGGCGCAGGAGCGCGAGCGCGGCATCACGATCACCGCCGCCGCGATCACGACGACGTGGCAGGACACAGTAACGGGACAGCGCGCGCAGATCAACCTGATCGACACGCCGGGCCACATCGATTTCACTGCCGAAGTGCAGCGCAGCCTGCGCGTACTCGATGGCGGCGTGGTCGTCTTCGACGGCGTCGCGGGCGTGGAGCCGCAGTCGGAGACGGTGTGGCGGCAGGCCGACCGCTTCGGCGTCCCGCGCATCTGCTTCATCAACAAGCTGGATCGTCCCGGCGCGAATGTCGAACGCGCGTTGCAGATGATGCGCGACCGCCTCCACGCGACACCGGCGCTCCTCCAGCTTCCCGTCTTCGTCAAGGGCGAGTTGGTGGGCGTGGTGGATTTGTTCGCGATGCAGGCCCTCGTCTTCAGCGGGGAACCGGGCGCGTCGCCGGAGGTGCGACCCATTCCTGCCGATAGGCTTCCCGTTGCTGAACAGGCCCGGCGTGCATTGATCGAGCAGATCGTAGAAACCGACAACGCACTGATGGAGCGTTTCCTCGAAGGTGACACGATCCCCGACGCCGACCTCTACACCGCGCTGCGCCGTGCTACCATCGCCAACACGCTGGTGCCGGTTCTCGTCGGCAGCGCGTTGCACAATGTCGGTATCCAACCTGTGCTGGACGCGGTCGTGCGCTATCTGCCCAATCCGTTGGATATCCCGCCGGTGCAGGGGTATCATCCTGAAACCGGCGAGCCGTTGGCCCGCCCCGCCGACCCCGCCGCGCCGTTCTGTGGCTTGGTGTTCAAGGTCGTCACCGACCCGTTTATGGGCCGGATGAACTACGTGCGTGTCTATTCTGGCACGTTGGCGGCGAGCAGTCGCATCGAGAACGCCAGCCGCAACGTCGAAGAGCGCGTGGCGCGTGTCTTGCAACTTTACGCCAACAAGCGCGAGGACGTGGGGACGTGTACCGCCGGGGACATCGTGGGCATTATCGGCTTCAAGCAGAGCTTCACCGGCGACACGCTTTGCACCGCCGATGTGCCGATCCTGCTGGAGGCGATAGAGTTCCCGAAACCCGTGATCCGCGCAGCAGTCAAGCCACAAGCGCCGCCCGATCTCGACCGGCTGATGGCGGCGCTGCGCAAGCTGGCGGACGAAGATCCCACATTCACCGTCGGCTACGACGAGCAGACGCGCGAGACGATCATTGCCGGGATGGGGGAATTGCACCTCGACATCATCGCGGATCGCTTGCGCCGTGAGTTCAATGTGCCCTGCAACGTCGCGCAACCTCAGGCCGCGTACCAGGAGACGATCACACGGCGCGCCCGTGGCGAAGGGCGTTACATCCATCAAGCGGGCGGTGCCGGGCGTTACGGTGTTGTGCGCTTGACGCTTGTGCCCAACGAGCCGGGCACGGGCATTACGTTTGAGAGCCGGGCCAACCCTATGGATCTGCCGGACCAGTACATCCCCGCCATCGAAAAGGGTGTCCGCGACGCGATGCAGGAGGGCGAGCTGGCGGCCTATCCGGTGACGGATGTCGCCGTCATCATCACCGGCGGGCGCTTCCACGAGGTGGATTCGCACCGGCTGGACTTCGAGATCGCGGGCAGCCTCGCCTTCAAGGAAGCCTATCGCCGGGCCGCGCCGGTGCTGCTGGAGCCGATCATGCACGCCGTCACGCACACGCCGGACACCTACGTCGGTGCCATCGTCAGTGACTTCGCCGGGCGACGGGGCCAGGTCACACAGATGGCGCTGGAAGGCGTCGCCACCTATGTCGTCGAGGCCACCGTCCCCTTGAGCAGCATGTTCGGCTACGTCACCGTCCTGCGCGACCGGACGAGCGGGCGTGGCACGTTCACGCTCGAATTCACGCATTACGCCCCGATCCCCGACGACGTTGCCCTCCCGATCGTCGAAGCGCGGCGGGAGTATGTGCAAACCAAGCGGACGTAAGAGGCAGGATGCAGGAAGCAAGAGACAAGAATCTTGCTTCCTGTCTCTTGTATCTTTGTCCGATGTTTTCTGGGGTATAATAAATACAGGAGTGACGTGAGATTGGAAGCATGTGGAGGTGGGTATGCGACAAGTTCTTGTTTATCCGGGTGAGGATGGCTATTGGGTCGCCGAATGTCCCACGCTTCCTGGCTGTATTAGTCAGGGCGAGACTCGTGCGGCAGCAATAATGAATATCCGTGAAGCGATTGAGCTTTACATAGAGGTGCTTGAAGAAGACGGTCTTTCTGTCCCCGCAGAGCGTTTTGAAGCTATGATGGTGGTCGTGTGAGTAAGTTGCCTAATATCTCCGGACGGGAGTGCGTGCAGGCTTTAGAGCGTACTGGTTTCTATGTCAGGCGACAGCGAGGCAGTCATATCATTCTTCGTTGTGACGATCCCTATGCCCAGTTAGTTGTGCCTGATCACAAGGAGCTAGACCGAGGTACGTTGCGCGCGATTATTCGCCAGGCGGGATTGAGTGTTGAAGAGTTTGTAGATTTGTTGAGTGAGTAGGAAATACATCAAACTTGCTCATGATCCAGTGAGTGAGACGCAGTGTGCCCGGTGACGACCAGCCGCCGGGCACTTGTGTTGTGCGTAACCCGTCGTTCGATGCGGTGTTGTATCACACAGTGTTTGTCCGATGTTTTGGTACGAGGGTAAAGATTTCATACCGGTAGGGAGTGTGGAAGATGGGGCCAGTGAAGGTGATTCTAAATCCAATCGCGGGGCGTGGATATGGCGCACGATCCGAGGCGAAGTTGTGCCAGTTTTTGGATGCCGAGGGGCTGAACTTCGATCTGGTCCGCACCGAGGGGCCAGGTCACGCGATTGCGCTGGCGACGGCGGCGGCGAACGACGGCTTCGACCTCGTTGTGGCAGCCGGCGGCGATGGCACGACGCACGAAGTCGTCAACGGCCTGATGGTAGCAACCGGCGTGGCGTCGAATGGCAACGTCGCCGGGACATTGGGTGTGATTCCGGTCGGTTCTGGCTCCGACTTCGCCAATGCGATGGGGGTTCCGCCGGACCTGGAGAGTGCGTGTCGCCAACTGGCACAGGGTCAGGCGCGGCTCGTGGACGTCTGCCGGGTCACGGTGGATGACCAGCCGCCACGTTACTTTGACAACACGGTGAATATCGGTTTTGGCGGTGTCGTCACGTTTGAGGCGCGGAAGGTCAAGTGGGTACGAGGGATGGCGCTCTATCTGCCGGTGGTGCTGAAAACGGTTTTCCTGTCTCACGCACCGAACGTGACGATTGCCTACGACGGTCAATCTGTCACGTTACCCGCAGCGATGATCTGTGTCGGCAATGGCCCGCGCGAAGGCGGCGGATTCTTCTCCACGCCGGATGCGAAACCCGACGACGGCTTGCTCGACGTGTGCATCGTGCGCGAGATGGGGAAGCTGGCGATGCTGGGCTTTGTCCCGCGCTTCATGAACGGCTCCCACGTGGGCCAGAAACCGGTGACGATGTCCCGCACAGAGAGCCTCGTTGTTACATCGGAGGATAACCTCATCGCCCACGTGGACGGCGAAATGTTGTGTACCGAAGCGCACCGCTTGGCGTTCGACGTGTTGCCGCAGAAATTGCGGGTGTGGTGTTAGCTCGAAGCTGGATACTGGATACTTGAAACTGGATGCTGGATGCTCGTTTCGTGATTCGCTATTCGTAATTCGCTGATTCTTTTATTCGCTGACTCTATTGGGAGATCTATGATCAATATTCTTCTTGCTGGTTTATGGGGTTATCTTCTCGGTGCGATTCCGACGGGCGTGATTGTGGCGCGGGTGGTGTCCGGCGTCGATGTGCGACGTCACGGGAGCGGGCATACGGGCGGGACGAATGTGGCGCGGGTGGCCGGGCGGTGGGCCGGTTTGTTGACCGCGGTGTGCGACGTTCTCCTGGGTTTCTTCGCCGTGTGGAGCGTCAGTCGGGTTTCGGATGACCTGTGGGCTGCGGCAGCCGCCGGTGTGATGGTGATTGTGGGGCACGACTGGTCCGTTTTCATCGGGTTCGATGGCGGCATCGGCCTGGCCGACCTGGCGGGTGCAACGCTGGCCTTCGACTGGCTGCGGGCGCTCGGAAGCGGCGGCACGTTCATCGTGCTGTGGCTTGTATTGACGAAAGTCCTGCACTTTCACCGGGCGCGCGCTACGATCTTCGGAATGCTCGTTTTCGCGCTGCTGTTGTGGCTGCTGGGGATGCCATCACCTGGCCTCGCGTTGGGCGCAGTTGGCGCAGCGATTGTGATCGTAAAGACACTGCCGGATTGGAATCGGGTGTACGAATAAACAGTTTTTGCGGCGTCATCGTGTGGAGACGAGAGTACCAAGACCGCCGAGGGGTTAAATCCTCGGCGGTCTTCTTTAGTTTTGCGTATAGCGTTACTTCATTGGCCTACGCTCCAGGACGAATAGGGCCAGGAACCACCGGTGATGGTCCCCAGAGTTCTACGACCAAGTCGGTCGTAAACGAACGTAGTTCAAGTATCAAGGCCTGGACGTCCTGATGCGCATACCACGCCTCCCAGGTTGCCAAATCGGCGAACTCGTACGTTAGCACGGTTTGTGATGCCCCCGCCACCGGTCGGTATCCCCGGACTTCAAGCACTCCGGGTACGGCCATTGCACGCGCGATGGCGCCTTTAGCCCATCCTAAATATGCTTTCGCCTGATCGGGGCGAATGTTCCACTTAAAAATATAAAGTACCATGGGT
>JAFGSL010000711.1 GCA_016934645.1 Anaerolineae bacterium | reverse complement strand
CACGGTGCTGTTTTCCGCCAGATAGCGTCTCTATTTTACGATCTATCGTTTCTTTGTCAATAACGTTTTTACGTCGTCCCGCAAATGCCGACGGTTTTGTCATCCAGTAGAATCTTGTAGTATTCCGAAGAAATCATCAGGCGTATCTGAAAGAGATCGGAATTGTAACCTGGCGGTCCGCCGGTTGATCCCGGTGCGCCAAAGTCCACGTCGCTGTGAAAGGCACGCTCGCAAATCTTTGCGAGGGTCTGTGCATCCTTGGTTTCGGCCTTCTCAAAACGCACTTGCATTGCATCTCCTTGGAACATGGATATACAGGATGGATAGGACATATCTCAAAATCCTGAATATCCTGTCCATCAATGTTGACTCCCTATTTTCAGCCAATCGCCAGTGAGTGCGGGTTAGCGCAAAATTCCTTTGTGATGGACTTTGCTTACGCCTGAAGCTAAGATGCTCCCCCGATTTGGTGGACAGGTAGTTAAGCAAAGGTCGCGTTTTCATGATAACGTTGCTCATAAACCATAGGACTGAGATAGCCAAGCGTCGAGTGCAGACGACGTCGGTTGTAGAATGCCTCGATGTAGTAGAAGATATCGGCTCTGGCCTGAACCCGAGTGCGATATGCGTGATGGTATACCCACTCGCCCTTCAACGTTCCAAAGAAGCTCTCCATGGCCGCGTTGTCATACCAACTACCTGCGCCGTTCATACTGACTTCGATGCCCCAGTCCTCCAACAACTGTTGATACTCTTGGGCAGTGTATTGACTGCCCTGATCCGAATGATGAAGCAGGCCTGGATCGACTTGACGTTGTTGAACAGCCATCTTCAAGGCACTGACTGTCAAGTCGCTGGTCATCCGATCCGACATTGCCCAGCCCACGATACGCCGGCTAAAGAGGTCCAGGACAGCGGCCAAGTAAAGCCAGCCTTCAGCAGTCCGAATATAAGTGATGTCGCTCACCCACTTGTGATTGGGTCGATCGGCAGTGAAATCTCGCTCCAACAGGTTAGGAGCCGGACGAGCGGCCTTGTCGCGCTTCGTCGTTGTCTTGAACCGCTTCGTTTTCTTGGCTCTCAGGCCGCGCAGGCGCATCAAGCGCGCTACCCGGTTCTCACTACAGGCTATATCCTGCTGTTTGAGCACCTCGTAGATCCGAGGGCTACCATAGGTCTTATGGCTCTCATTGTATACGGCCTTGATCTTCTTGTACAACCGTTGATTCGCCATCTCCCGCTTGCTGCGAGGCCGTCCACGCCAGGCGTAATACCCGCTACGCGATACATCCAACACCTTGCACATTCGCCGGACAGGGAACTCGTCCCGGTGGTCGGCGATGAATTGGAATCTCATTCGCTTGGGTGCGTGAAGATGGTCACTGCTTTTTTTAGGATGTCCCGTTCTTGTCGTAGGATCTCATTCTCGCGTTCCAGCTGCCGAATCCGCTCTTTATCGGGTGTGAGACGTCCGTGGCCAGGAAAGGCCTCATCGCCGTCTTCTGTATACTTCTTCTGCCAACGGGAGAGACAGCCAGATCCAATACCCAGTTCCTCTTCGATCTTGGTCTGGGACTTGCCGCTCGTCCTAAGCAGACGCACAGCTTCGATTTTGAACTCTTTTGTGTATTTCTTTCGCTTCTTTGCCATTTTCTTCCTCCTCAGTGGTTATTATACATGGTTGCGCTTATTTCCATGTCCACTTTTTCGGGGGAAGATCACTATATGGCGTTCACAGACAAAGTGTGACGCTTATTTTGCTGCATCAGCGAGAGCGGTTTCGGCCATCCGGATGTGTGCCAGATCGTGTTTCGCCATCCCTTGCAATACACCGCCGACGCAGCGCTGCCCGAAATCCAAATCGCTGGTGTCGCGCTTGAGGGTCTTTGGGGTGATCTCGGCGACGAACGCCTGCATCCTGGTGTGGATCGCATCCCACGCCGCCAGCACGGTTTCTAGATCATCGGTTGGTTCGGTACCGATGTCGGCGAAAGCCGGATTTCCTTCAAGAAAAGGCGGAAGAAATCCCAATTTGTACCACGGCTGTTCGTTGCGTAGCAGCCAGCGGTTGAGATACATATCTTCGGCGAACACCAGGTGCCGCACGTGTTCCAGCGCCGACCAGCGATCTGGACCGGGATGTGTGTTAAGCACATCCGGTGGTGTGGCACGCAGGCGGGCATAGAACTCGGCGCGCAGTTCGTCGAGGTGTGCCAAAACACGGCGTACCTCTTTGGGATCTAAGATGTCGCTCATCCTCAGTCGCGTGCGTTCCGGGTCGCGACGGTCGAGCTCCGCTTCGATCAACTGATCTATGCGCATACCGTAGATCGTCAGCCCGGCAATGTTGGCGTCGTTAATTGTCATATCTTTGAGGTTGGCATTGTGAATCTGCACGCCTTCCATATTGACGTCGTCGAACGTTGCCTTATGTAGGTTGACATTGTGGAACAGAGTCCCCGCCAAATCGCGGTTTTCGAAGCGCTCGTTCATCTTATGCTGCCCTCAATTGCTCCAACGTCTTGCGCGCCTCTGGCGCTTGAGCGAGGAAGCCTTCGAGCTTGGCGCAGCCATAATCGTCGCAGAAGGCGCAATTGACGACGCCGCGTTCGATGGCGCAGGCGCGAATCTCACATATGCTGCAATAGTCGGCCAACCGTCCGTCAATACTCGCCAGGCAACCATCGCAGATAATCGACTCCGCAGTCATTTCCGGTGCATTGAACGCCACACGCCATTCCGCCGCCACGCGTTCTAGGGCCGCTGGATCGCCAGACTGGGTGGCGACGTACGCCGGGCACCCCGCACAATTCAATCCACAGTAAGCAATGATTTTATCCATCACAATCCTCCCTTTCGTTTACTGATTTGTTAATAGTTCATTTGTTCTATTGCGCTCTTACTATACGCCGCGAATGTGCCAAAGTGTGTCATATTTCGTGTAGGAATTGGGAGGAATTAGAGGATTAGGGATCAGGAAGACGGCTTTCCTAATCCCTAATCCTAAGTATCAAATCACTCTGAAGGCTTGGCGACGACGACTACGCCGACAATGCCGGTCCCGGAATGGATGGACAGACCTGGTGTGAATTCGGCCACGATGATGTTGGTAGGGAAGGGCAGATGCTCGCGCAGGAGTGCCTCAAACTCGCGCGCTTTCTCCGGCGCGTTGACATGGATGATGCCCAAGCGCTCAATTGGCCGTCCCTCCAGGCTTTCTACGGTCAATTCGACGACGCGATCCCAGGCCTTGTGTTGGGTGCGTACCTTTTCGAGCATGTCAAGCTTGCCATCTCTGACCGTGAGAACGGGTTTGATATTCAATAGGTTTGCCATTCCCGCCGCCAGATGTCCCACGCGCCCGCTCATCGCTAGATACTTGAGCGTCGCCAATGCCGCGTAGACATACGTGCGCTGGCGCAGCGACTCGGCAGCGGCGATGGCCTGTTCCTTCGATGCGCCTTTCTGAATGGCTTCGGCAGCGGCTATCGCCATATACGCCTGACCGAGCGACAGCGTGCGCGAATCCACAACGGTGATATCGTGGTCGGGTAGCAATTCGCGGGCGGTGATGGCGGCGTTGTAGGTCCCGCTGACCTCCGCGCTGACGCAGAGGCAGAGCACCGACTGCGCGCCTGCGTCAAAAGCGGCCTGGTAGGCCTCAGCGAATTGCCCCGGCGTCGGCGCAGACGTCGTCGGCAGTTTTCCGACGCGGTCAATGCGCGCGAATGCCTCGGCATCATCGATGTCCACGGCGGCCTGGAATGTCTCCTCGCCGAAGTGGATATTGATCGGCACCTGTTGGATGCCGAATTGTGCTGCAATAGCAGCCGGTAAACTTGAATCCGTATCGGTGACAATGGCAATGGGTAACATAAGTTCCTCCTGAACACTGATGAAAGAAAGGATAATGCTAGTGTACATAAAAACACTGAAGGGGCAAGAGGCGTAGAGGATGGCGGACTATCTAAAGGCGCGCTGCGTGAATTGGGCATTTCCGGCGAAACGACAGAGATATTTCGTCTTACCCTGAGAGGGGGTGGTTAGACAAAATTACGAAGAGGGCCTATAATGACGAATGTTTGAACAATCCCATCCTATTATACAAGAGTGTGTCATCTTCGATGTCTAAAATCAAAACGGCTTTATTGGTAACACTGTGTCTTATACTTACGTTATTCTTGGCTACGCTGTTGTTCAATATCGCGCGTATTGCGGGACAGACGACGCCATCAGTCTACGTCGTCGTCACGCCGACCAGTAGCGCGATTCCGCCTACGCACACCGCCACGTCGCTCCCGCCTTCGCCTACTGCTACGTTGACGAAGGTGCCGACGTGGACACCGACGTTCACGCCTACGCCACCACCCACGTACACGCCCACTCCCACAAAAACACCGACGCCCACCATCACGCCATCGCCGTTGCCGCCACGCCGTCCGACTTCGATTCCGCTCACACCATACGCGGAGATGGAAATCACGATGACTGCGGCGTATTCGGGTTATCTTCCGGTACCTATCCCCACACCCGTGCCGCGCTATCCCATCCCGGAGGAGGCACTGACGATTATACTGCTCGGCAGTGACCAGCGCCCAGACTGGAATTACTGGAACACCGATGCGATGCAGTACGTCGTCGTTTATCCTGATGTCCCGTCCGTGTCGGTGCTCTCTATCCCGCGCGATCTCTACGTCTACATCCCCAATATCCGGATGGCCCGAATTAATACTGCTGATTCGTATGGTGAGAATTACGGTTTCGATGGCGGCGGGATTGGTCTGCTCAACCAGACGTTGTTGTACAACTTGGGTATCACCGCCGACTATTACGCCATGGTTAATTTTGACGGATTGATGGGTCTGGTGGATATGTTGGGCGGTGTGGAAGTGCCCGTTCACTGTCAATTGCACGACTATTGGCCTATCCCTGACGAGAATGGCGAGTATCACATCCTCACGCTCGAGCCGGGCTTGATTCCGATGAACGGGGAGTTGGCGCTCTGGTACTCGCGAACGCGCAAGACAACGAGTGTCTTCGCGCGTGAGGCGCGCCAGCAGCAAGTCCT
>JAFGSL010000710.1 GCA_016934645.1 Anaerolineae bacterium | reverse complement strand
GCTCGACGTGCTCGACGAAATGTCGCCCATCCTCGAACCCAAGCCCAACGTGCGCCTGCATCGCGGCACGCCCGACGCACTGCTCGAAAAAGTCGTGGCGATGATCGCCGACAGCCAGGGTGCGCCGTTCCTCCTCAACTTCGACGAGCGTTCGATGGCTGGGATGCTCCTGCAAGCGCGTAAGTCGGGCGTCGAACACCTCATCCACGCCGGCAACGTCCACGATTACGCGCCGGTCGGCTGCCTGGAAAACACGATGGCCGGCAACGACCGCTCCGGCACGGTCGACAACAACCTCAATTTGCTCAAGGCCGTCGAGTTGGCACTCACCGGCGGCTACGACCTGCTGCCCTTCACCGATCCGATGACGGGCAAAACCGAACCGATCACCCGCACCGGTCCGGATAGCGGTGATCCGACAGTATTTACAACGTGGGAACAATTCTGGGACGCCTACGTTGCGCAGACGCGCTTCATCATCCAAAAGAGTGTGGAACTCTACAACCGCACGGACGCCCTTCGCGCGCAGTTCTCCCCCACCCCATACCTCTCGTGTCTGGTACGCGGCTGCGCCGAGAAAGGCCTCGACGTGACGCAAGGTGGCGCGGAACTGTCGTACATCACGATTGAGGCCGTCACCTACGCCACCACGGTGGACTCATTGTTGGCAATCAAGTACCTGGTCTTCGACGAGAAAGCCTGCACGATGGCGGAACTCGTCCAGGCGCTGCGCGACAACTGGGAGGGCCACGCCGTCCTCCAGGCGCGCGCGCTGCGCAAAGCGCCCAAGTACGGGCGCGACGATCCCGCCGCCGATGCGCTGGCCCGACAGGTGATGGACTTGTGGACGGAGGAAACCTGGAAGCACAAGACCGAGGCCACCGGCGCGCAGTATCGGCCCGGCATGTTGAGCTGGAACTACTGGATCGCCGACAGCTTCATCCTGCCCGCCAGCCCCGATGGACGGCCCAAGGGTAAATTCCTCTCCAATGCGCTGTGCCCATCCAACGGCGCGGACACGCGCGGACCAACCGCCAACGTCAATTCCGTGGGCAAAGCCCTCGGCGGACACGCGCCTGAAGGCGATTGGGGCGACTTCGTCAACCTTCTACCCAACGGCGGCAGCCACACGATGACGTTCAGCCCGTCGCTGCTGCGCGATTCAGAACAACAGACGAAGTTCAAGGCGTTCCTGCGTGGGTATGTCGAAAATGGCGGCACCGCCTTACAGGTGAACATGGTGGACGCAGCCATGCTGCGCGACGCCCAGCAACATCCGGAGGACTACCGTCACCTGCTCGTGCGCGTCACCGGCTACAACGCCTATTTCACCAGCATCGGCAAAGAATTGCAGGACGAGATCATCGCGAGAGAGACGCACCAGTTTTGAGACATAAATTTCGTACCACGAATCTTCACGAATCCTCACTAATTTTACTCTCCATTCGTGAAAATTCGTGTAGATTCGTGGTGAAATAACGGGAGGACAATGACAAACTTACCATACACGACGCTTTCCGAAGCCGACATCGCGGCGTTCATGCCGGAGATGAAAATCGGGCTGCTGGCGACGGTCAACGACGCGGGACTGCCGCACCTCACGCTGATTTCAACGTTGCGGGCCAGTTCGCCGGCACAACTGACGTGGGGACAGTTTACCGAGGGGCTGTCCAAACAGTTTATCCGGCACCATCCCCAGGTAGGCTTTATGGTGATGACGTTGAACAAAGAGGTATGGCGAGGGAAAGCCACCTTCACGCACACCGCACGCCAGGGACCGGAGTACGACGCCTACAACAATATCCCGATGTTCCGCTACAACGCCTACTTCGGCATCCACACGGTGTACTATATGGATTTGGTCGCGCACACGGGACGTCAAGTCCTACCGATGGGACAGGTGATTTTTGCCGCAGTGCAAACGATGCTCGCTCGGACGTTGGCGCGCAAGACGCAAACGTCCGTGCTCAACCTTTGGACGCGCCGCCTGTTCAACAAACTCGACAACCTCAAGTTCGTCGCTTACGTCGGCGATGACAGTTATCCGGTTATCATCCCGGCGATCCAGGCACAGGCGCTCGATACGGAGCGGGTGACCTTCTCGGCCGGGGTCTTCGGCGACGAACTGCGCGCCATCCCGGCAGGTGTTCCGATGGCAGTCTTCGGGATGACGTTGGATATGGAGGACGTGCTGCTACGCGGGACGTTCGGGGGTATCCGGCGGATCGCGGGTATCCCGTGCGGCATAGTCGCCGTGGATTGGGTCTACAATCCCATGCCGCCCAAGCCGGAGCAGATTTATCCGGCTGTGCCGCTAGAGCCGGTGCGGGTGTTCTAACAGGCCATGATGAAAGTTAAGAAAATAATCCGGTGCTCGCAAGCGCCGGGGAAAACCGGCTAAAGCCGGCGTGTACACGTATACACCGACTTCAGTCGGTAAAATCGCGTTATCACATTACCGAACTAATTAGAGTTTCCCGTTTGATCTGTTCAATCCGTTGAGAATCGCACAATCCACCGCCGCAGGAGTTCACTGGCGAAGCGCACGCCGATCTCGTCCTCAAGCACAACGTCGTGCCGCTTGAGCAACGCGAAAACGGCGTCCAGATCAGTATTGGGGAACACATCGACGAGTTCCTCCCGCACCCACGGCGTTTCGCGTTCAGCCATCACGCGCAGCACAGCACGCTCATCTTCTGTAAGGTTTTTATGCCACAATCCATCAAAGTAATAGCCTGCCGCGTGGTAGAAGTCCGGCGTTAGAATTGGTGGCAACGCATCCAGCACCAACTCTCGGGGTGTGGATTTACCTTCGCGCAAAAACCGCTCGTTCCACCGCTCTACAAGTTCCCAACAAAGACGTTGCAACAAGTACGGCTGCCCATAGGTGAGCCGGTACAGTTCGGCGCGTAACTCTGGTGCGTATTCGAGCGCGAAATCCGGATGTGGACGGGCGATGAGGTCGATCGCGTCCGCTTCGCTGAGGTAACTCACACGGATGTGCTCCGCCTGCCCATAGAAGACAGACTTGTAATCGCGCCCCAACTCGTCCAATTGGTGCAGCCCGGCGAAGATGAGCGCCAGCCAGTGATATTCCTGGATGCGCGAGCGCAGGTATTTCAGCACGTCCTGGTCAATGTGGCCTTCGTCAATTTTATCCTGGATGGTTTCGAATTCATCAACGGCGAGAACGACACGGCGGTCGCCGATGTACTGATTCAGTCGCGCCAAAAGTGCGTTGAGCGCAAAACGCGCCGTCCCAACATCAGTATAGTCTGAGGGAGACACTTCCAACACTGCTTCTGGAAAAACTGGGACGCATTTTTCACAAATCTCTTTCGCGAACTCTCGCAACAAATCGCCGGTATGGTTAATCAGAGTAGCGCAGCCCTGCATATCCAGATAAACGAGGAGTGTATTGCGAGGCAATCCTTTGTCGAGATTGCGTAAAATGGAGCTTTTACCCATGCGCCGATGCCCGTAGAGAATAAGTGGCGGCATCGCGCCGGGATTGGCCCAATGGCGTTCGATCTGGCTCATAATGGCTCTGCGTCCAACGAACGTGTGTCCCGTGACCGGCAAACCGGAGTAGCCTTCGTAAGGGTTAAGCACAGGCTGGCGCAGCACCTCCTCGCCGATGACACCGCCGGCCTTACTGACGATGTCGCGCCACTTTTTGGCAATCTCTTCAATCAGTGGCCATTCCGGCTCCGGGCAAAAGTCCGCGCCGGTTTCCAGCAAGTTGGTGAGCGCGGCGTTGGCGCGCCCGATAGCAGCAGCGCGATTGAGCGGCGCAACTGCGTGATGCGCCGTCCGCGCTTCGGCGGCGACTTCGCTTAGGACGCGCAGGGCGCGCAATGTGCCGGGGCGAAGTTCACCGTCGGTCGGAATGACATTCCGACCGACGCCGTCCCACACGGCTAAATCCGGCAACGCGGTGGCCTTTTGCCCAGCAACGATGGCCTGGGCAATGCCGTAGATTTCCAGGCCGTGGGGGATGTCTTTAACAACAGCGAAGGCGTCCGCGGCCTTGGGGGCCTCTTTTTTATGCCAGTACCAGAACCCGGCGCAGGCAGCGCGGGCGTGAGTATCCAGACGGAGATCAGCGGAAGAATATCCTTCACTGTCCCAGCTTTTGCCGAAAGAGAAAATACCTCCAAAAATATTACCAAAAAGTTCGTAGTGCTGTTTAATTGAGCCAGATCGTAACAATTTCCAATCAAAAGGTTTCTCCGCCAGAAGACTGACTCTAGGCAGCAGTAAATTCCGGGACGAGTTTGCCAACACCACGTTAATTGCACCGACAACAGGGATAAATTGCATTGTGTAGGCCAATAGTTGATTGATGTTGCAGACGCCCACACCCCAATCATTTTCTAACCATCTCTCAATCTTACGTTGATACCCAGGGATTGGCAACCAAGCCATCTGTGTCCCAGGAAATGGCGAGTCGCGTAACCGCATCAACGGCCATGCCAAAAGCCACTCCAACAGACGAAGGAGTACTATCCAACCCATTACGCTAAACGTAATAAGCCCTCCAAGAGCTGGTATCGCACCATAAAGCCCAGCACCTGTGGTATTGACTATAATACCAAATGCTACACCGCTCGCAACACCGATTACCGCACCATTCCCAACGCCAAACGCCAGAAAGATGATCAACAAGATGCCGGATACCACGATGGGGCCGTTATCCTCAAAACTAAACGTCACGCCACCCGTCACACCGCTTAATAATCCAGCCATTATGGCAAAGGCTACACCGCCCGCTACACCGACCTCGTTAAGAATCACTAACAGACCATACAGCACACCAATTCCTGCCCCGATCGCCACGCCAGTCCAATTAATAGAGATGCCAATTGTCTGCAAGCCTAATACAGTACCCAATGTGAACACTAATAGGGTCAGTAACGCTTGAATAACCAATTTCTCCCGCAATGAATCAGGGCGCTGTATATTCCACACTTCAGTACGAGCTTTCCTTCGGTACTCCGGCAGCCCAAACGTCTCCACATACCACCGGATCGCCTGCGGGAAGAAAAAGGCCCAGTAGAGCAAGGTCAGGTAATCCAGCGGGTTCCACAGAGAGAGAGGCTTTTTGCGCTTGGGGGCTAAATCCAGGCGGGGGACGGGAGAGGGGTTATGGGTTGTAGGTTGCGGGTTATGAGTTGCGGCCATACTACCAAACCGTCCTCAGCCGTGATGCTTGAA
Organism: Anaerolineae bacterium; assembly: GCA_016934645.1. The sequence continues at coordinate 1,845 of JAFGSL010000710.1, read as the reverse complement.
TAGCGCCATCCCGACTGATTACCGGCACATCAAGGCTGATGGCGGTTGCAGCAATGATGCGATCAGGTAAATCCGGCACTTCCAGGCGAGGGATTTCAAGCATGGCCTGTGCGATACTACGATCGAAAGGAATCTCTATCAAAACAGCATCCGCGACATCCATTGCTTGCAGTAGCCGAGACAGTGTTTCTTTATGGATGCGCCCGCGTTCTGCCAGGTAAACGATTTCAGCCAATGTAATAGACGAAAACGCAACCATATCACCGGCAGCAGCAGCTTCCTCTATGGCGACTCGCGCAGTTTTTGAAAGTCGAGGATCATTGAAAAGATACCAAATCACAGCATGGGTGTCGGCGACTGCGCGAATCATCCAATATCCTCCCGTGGGAATCCACCCCAGGCTTCACGGCGGGCAGCATCAATGACCTCAGCCGACGGCGCCGGCCCTAAATCGGCGCAGAGTCCAAGCAACGAACGCCGGCGTGCCGGACGTGCTAAATCGCTTCGAATCTGTGGAGCGAGAAGCTCAATGAGGCGCACTTTGTCGGTCGCAGAAAGCTGCTTCGCCAATCCAAAAACTCGAGTCAGATCAACGGTCGTCGTCATAATGTACCTCCTACTACCATTCAATCACAAAATCACAAAATCAGCAAATCTGCGAATTACAACAACTGCACGATTTCGTCCCGGTACGCCGTCTGCCAATCGTATTTTGGATCGCGCAGCGCCTCGTAGCGGTGATGCGCAGCGCGTTGCAGCTTGAACGGGTGCGTTCCGGCTAGCGCGAGCAGTGCATCGACGGTTGCCGCGTCGAAGGTAGGCGCTGTAGTGTCCCAGGGATGGGCGAGCAAAGTGCGAGCGTCGACATCGCTTAACTCACCAAGGGTGTAGGGCAACAGGAAGTTGTAGGCCGGCGAGCCGCGTCGCGCATCCGGGAAAAGCGTTTTGAGCGGCGTACGTGAAACAACGAGAAGCCTAAAGCCTGGGTTATGGCTACAGACCGCGCGGAATAACGCAAAGTCGTTGTCCGTCAATCCCCATCCTGGCGCGCAATCCATCTCGTCGATCAGCAGCAAGCCAGAAGTAATGCGCAGCGCATCACGAAGCGCGCGGCGGTCATCCGTGACCGGTAATCCAATGAGCTTCGCCAACTCTGCGAAAAAGTCAGCGCGATCCCACACGCCCTGGCAATCCAACGGCCCGAACACGCGCCCGCCGTTCACCGTCTTCCAAAGGTCCGCCAGCCGCGCCATCAACGAGCTTTTGCCGATCTTCGGTTCGCCGACCAGCGTCACGGAGCCGCTGCGCAGCAGCGACCGCACACGACGCAGTTCGGCATCGCGCCCGATGAAGCGCGAGGCATCGCGGATCACCAACATGTCTGTGAAGGGGTTCGGCGGAAGCGAGGCCGGCGCCGCCCTCACAGTGCTCACTCGGCGCACTGCAACGTCGTGCGGTAAACGCGGCAAATTGGCCGTTGATAGCAAAGCAGATTGTGGTAACAAGCGCCCCTCTCGTAGCCGCATAAACAACACCGGCACACTCCAGTTATCGCCGCTAGTCAACACATTACGCGCTTGGTTCAACGCCTTATCGACAAAACCGTGCTCCATCAAAAAGGGGTAGAACTCCGCCGTCAGTTGTTGGGCTGCGTCAATCAGAATCTCGTCTTGCATAGCGATGACGGCCGGAATGCCAATTTGCACGAGACGTGGGCCAAGAGCAACAAAAGGATGCTCCCCGGTAACACGGGCAACACTATTACATACTGCCAGAAACATCAGATGAGGTTTATGCTCCAGACCATCGAGTTGTCCCGACAAAGCAGCATCGGTGACAGTAGCG
>JAFGSL010000109.1 GCA_016934645.1 Anaerolineae bacterium | reverse complement strand
TGGGAAAGCGCCGATGCCAAAATTACCTCGAGTGTGGCCTGGGGGGATGTGAATGGCGATGGGGACCTCGACCTCGCCGTTGGGAATCATGGATACGTTGGCGACGTCAATCAGGTCTTTGAGAACGCGCGGGTTTTGCCGGATGACACGCTCTCATTGGATATCACTGCGCCATATACTTCTAGCGCCAATTTCTATGCCGCGTCGGTTGTTCTGGACAGTCCCACCATCCCGGTCACCTACACTCTCTTCGACCCGGAGGAAGATCGGGTTGGGTGGATCAAAACGTTCTATTCCCCAGATGGCGGTGGTTGCTGGCTGCCCGCCGTGGCGACGGTGGACACGATCACCGAGCACCTGTCGTTGGGATCGGCGCTGACCTTTGACGGGGACGACGATTACGTAGTCGTGAGTCCGCTCGTCAGTGCACCGAGCAGTGAGGCAACGGTGTCTTTTTGGATGCGTTCCAGAGACGAAGCCAAAACTGGCACGCCACTGTCTTATGCCTGCTCGGAACAGACCAACGAACTGCTCGTCTTTAACTATAACAACCTGACCATCTATATCAATGGCATGAGCGTGTCCACCGGGATCACGGCCACGGATGGGCTGTGGCACCATATTGCCGTTGCCTGGCGCAGTTCTGACGGCCAAATCAGGCTCTACAAAGATGGCGCGAGCGTCTACAGTGACACACTGGCCGCGGGCAGAATGATCCATCCCGGTGGTGCGCTCGTGCTTGGGCAGGAACAGGATAGTGTGGGCGGCGGCTTTGAGGTCATGCAGGCTTTTTCGGGCACACTCGATCATGTATGCATGTGGAATGTCATGCTCAGTCCGGTCGAGATCGAGACCAATATGCGTCGTGCCTTTACTGGCAACGAACCGGGGCTGGTCTTTCACTGGGCTCTCGATGAAGGCGTAGGCGGCATGGCCTTTGACCGTACGGCGAACGAAAACGACGGAGTGTTGGGTAATGGGATTGAGGCCGCGCAGCCGCAATGGAGCAACGGGTTCTTTGCTACCTACGTTTACACCTGGAGTACCTTCGCCTCCGGCTTTTTCGGCCAGTCGGACGACGTCATCTTGCGGATGGTCGCTTACCCGCAGCCAGCGCAGAGCACGATCACCGGGACATACAAATACTACAACAGCACACCGCTCTACCAGCATACCTACGCCAGTGCCACTACCTTTCCCTTCCGCGTGCGCGGCACGCAGGTGCGCGTCTACAGTGAGACGGAGCATATCAGTAACACGGTCGCCAACGCGATGGTCTATCGCTGGAGTGAGGGCGCCGGTAATCGTCTGTTGGCCGATAGTGGCGGTACCCCCTTCCGCACCGACCAGCACGGCTATCTGCAAGGCCGGGGGGAAATCGGCCTGGGTGATCGGTTGCTAGCGATGCTGCCTGTTTCCACCGTAGCGGAGTATGCGGGCGAGTTGACGTTTGACGGGGTGGATGACACCGCTTTCATCACTCCTCTCAACAGCATGCCCATCGCTGAGACCACTGTCTCCTTCTGGATCAACACCACGCAGGGAACCGGCGCGCCCTTCTCGTATGCCAGTCCGATTACGGACGCCACCTTCCTATTGACCAACCCCGGCGACCTCACCCTCTGGCGCGGCGATACCTATAGCATCACCACACCTGTCACCGTCACCGATGGGCTGTGGCACCACCTCGCCGTCACCTGGCGCAGCATCGATGGACAGGTGAAGCTGTACAAGGATGGTGTTGCGGCATATACAGGCACACTGGCAATCGATACCGTCATCTCGCCGGGCGGTAGCCTGGCGCTGGGCCGTGATCAAGACGGAGGTGATTTCTTCAAAGGCAGGCTAGATGAAGTCCGTATCTGGAAAGCGGTCCTCACCGAAGACCAAATCCTGGACGAGATGTACGGATTATTGGACACAAACGATTCTGATTTGGCGGCTTCCTGGTCGTTTGACGATCCCGAGAATCCCGGGACGGATGCCAGCGACAACGCCAACGACCTGACGCTCTCCGGCGCGACGTGGGCCGGGGATTATCTCGGTGGCTACACCGTCTACCACACCAGCGGGACGCCTACCACGGATGGTGTGGATGCCCTCACCGTCTCCGAACCCGGCGTGCAGGTCCTCACCGTCACCGCGCAGCACCCGCTAGTGCTCTTCGACCTGAACGTCTCCCTGGAGTGGGACGCGCACAACGATCCCCTCTACCTGCAACAGTTGGCCGTCGACCTCCAGCGTGCTTCCGCCCATCTCTACGATTTCACCAACGGGCAGGTCGCCCTGGGCCACGTCACCGTGCACCAGAACGCCGACTATTGGGCGTCATCCCACATCGCGGTACAGGCCACCAACCACCTGCGCCCCTTTGCCCACATCGGTGGACTGCTTACAGACATTGTCACCGAAACTGTCACTATCGATGGGCAGGAACACACCCTCACCTACGGTCCAGGCCAGATTCGGATGGGCGCCACCTGGAATCGCTACGGCGATCCCACAACAAGTATCGGTGAAGACTGGCCCCTTATCCTCGCCCACGAACTCAGCCACTACCTGCTCTACCAGTACGATGTCTACATCGGCCTGAACGAAGACGATCTATTGGTGCCCCAGGACACCTGCACCGGCAGCGCGATGGGCGACGTCTATGCCATCGACAACACCGAGTTCATCTCCGACACGCTGCATTGGACCACTGCCTGCAGCCAGACATTGGCAGCCAAGACGCTCGGTCGCACGGAGTGGGAGACGCTGCGCGCCTGGTATCCCTGGCTCATCACCCCCACCCTCGCCAACGACGGCCCCTCACAGATGCCCTTCGAATTCACCACCGTGGAGATTGTCGCGCCCGCGCAGGCGCAAGATACCATCGAGGATCCCACCTTCTACCTGGACTACGAGAACGGCGTGGTCAGCTCCTCCGAAGCGCGCGCCTTCCTCCTGCGCGATGCGGACGATGTCGCGCAGCCCGGCCCCGACGACTTCGACTACATCTACGACCTGGGCAGCCCCATCGGTGGGCAGAACCGCGTGACCGCGCGCGGCGCGCGGCCCGGCGAACGCCTGTGCGTCTTCGATAACACCCGCGCCCAGTTCGGCTGCGAAATCATCGCCGCGGGCGACGAACGCCTGACCCTGAAGGAGAATGCCGCCTGGCAACCTGTTATCCAACTCACCCCTGTCAACTCCACCACCTTCAACATCCAGGTAACGGGTCTGGTCAGCGAGGCATTGCTGATCAAGACGCGGGTCTATCCCGAATACGGCACAGCCTTCACCACAACCACTTTATCCTACTTTCCCCCTGTGGAAGGAGAAGTGATGGGACAGTACAGCGGCACACTGATGTTGGATTATCCGGCTATGAGCGGGCATATACAGGTGTGGGTGGATGAATCCGCCAGCGAGACGTCCCCCCGCCGCGAGACGTTGGTGAACTACAGCATCGGCGGCAACCCCGGTCCGGCCCGCGCGGGCGGCATTGGTCCAGCGCGGGCGGGTGGTATTGGCCCGGCGCGGGCAGGCGGCATCGGCTTGTTACAAGCAGGAGAAGCGCCCATGGTGTCACCCGATGGACAGATGATTCTGTATCTGTCGGACGTCATCACCTTTGCCGAAGGTCAGTTCTTCACGATCCAAACGATGGCAGGATTGCCCGATCCACCGCCGGGGCGCACCGCAGTCGGGCCGGCCTACAACCTGGTTGCGACCGGCTTCCTCACCGAGACACCTCCCCTTACCGGGTCGCTCAGCATCCAATACCTGGGCAGCGACGTGCTGGCAGCAGGGGTAGACGAGAACGACCTGGTCATCTACTTCTGGGATGGCAGTACCTGGACCGTGCTGGATACGGTGTTGAATACTCCCTACAATATGGCCTCCGCCCCCAGCCAGGGCACGGGCATCTACGCCCTGATGGCCGGCGTCCAGACGGTCCTGTCCGGCCCCGGCTGGAACCTGATGGCTTATTCGGTCCGTGGCGCCCAACCGGTCACGCAGGCCTTGCTCTCAATCAGCGGTTACTACACTACCGTGTACGGTTACGAAGCCGACGATCCCGACGACCCGTGGAAAGTCTACGATGTCGTCGCACCGGAATGGGTCAACGACCTGACAACGCTGGAATTCAACCACGGTTACTGGATCAACGTCTCGCAGACCATAACATTGTACCTGAGCAACGCCACCGCTCTGATGGCGTCTATGCTCCCAGAGGACAGCACCCTTGCCTCTCCACCGGATACGTTCTACGGCCTGCTGTTAGGCAATACAACCTTCACACCAGATGTAGACATGACCGTTGAGGCGCGCATCAAGGGCACGGTATGCGGGCGTGGCATCACACGCGCGTGGGAAGGACAGGTGGTTTACGTTGTGGATGTCTTTGCGAATGACGGTGTCACATCAAACTGTGGGAACCTGGGAGATACAGTCATGTTCTTCGTCGCCGGACAACCGATGGTACCAACGGCAGTGTGGGATAATCGGCAGCTCAATGAAATAACCCTCAAACCTGCAGCCTGCGTTTATCTGCCGTTGGTCTTGAGAGTGAAATAACGCAGCGACGCTCCCGTTCCCGTCTCGGGAACGGGCTATGGTTGCCCGGAATGTGCATTTTGCGCCCCCGAGACGGGGGCGCCGAGCGTGGTTGTGCGGCTTTTGCCTTAATGTGAAGTAATCCCTCTGTGCCGCGTGACAGCGCGATGCCGTCACGCGGCGCGTTCTATCTTCTCATACGCCTGCACAATCTCTCGATTGGCCGACACTTGTTCCAAGAACGAGCGGCGCAGGGCAGGATCCGCGATCTTATCGGCGCGTGCCATCACTACAGCATGAGCCGAAAGTAAAGCGTTGTGAGCAGCTTCGAGTTGCCCGGCAGCGGATAGTACTTGGTAACAGATAAAACCGTCGCGCTGAGGAAATTCTGGCCCCACCCCCTCACATTCGTGCAAAATCTGCAAGGCCTGCCGCACGTAATCCAGAGCCTCGGCCAGACGATCAGTTTGCATATAGATTGTGGCCAGGGTTGCCAGATCGTCCACAGCAAGTGTGCGTAGGCCTAACTCCTGCCGAAGGTTCAGGGCTTTCTGGGCATACGTCGAAGCGATTGCAGTATTCTCCATCGATAACGCAACCATGCCCAGATAGCTAAGGAAATAACTCACCAGACGCCGGTCATTTTCTTTCTCAGCCAGACTCAATCCTTGCACAAGTAACGTTTGCGCTGTTTCCAGCTCGCCTTCGTCGTAGATAACCAGCCCCAAACTTGCCAGAATATAGGCTTGCCCTGCCTCATCGCCGATCTCTTGGGCTAAAGCCAAACCACGCTGCATATATGTCCGGGCGGTGGCTGAGTCTCCCAACTCTTGATATAAGTTACCCAGGTCGTTCCAGACGTTGAGCTCTTCCCAGCGATTGCCAATGGCCTGCTGCATTGTCAGGGCAGCGGCGTAATGCTGTCGCGCCTGGCTGTAATCTCCTACTCCACGCATGAGGGTCGCCAAATTGTACAAACACGTCCCTTCTCCGGCACGGTCGCCAATGGCACGATATATCTCTAGGGCGTCGTGATAATAGTCCCGCGCCTCGTCAAAATGCTGTCCATAGAAGGCGGTAGCGCCTAAGCTACTGAGCGCTCGCGCTTCATGCAAACGGTCGCCATGGCTCCTGCCTAGCGTTAAGGCGCGCTGATAGAAGGTTTTGGCCCGGTCGAACCGCCCCTGTTGGCGATAAATGGAACCTAAACCATTCAGCGCCTGCGCCAGCACGGGCTTACCGCCTTCCAAGGAAACGCCCCGCTCGCGGAAAAGCGACAGGGCCTGATCATACCATGCCTGGGCATGCTCGTAGTTGCCCAGCCGATGGGCGATGGCCCCAAGCTGAACCAGGCAACGCGTCCGGCCCAGAGCGTCAATCTGCTGATTCTCCAGCGCGCGTTCAGTCGCCTGTTGGGCCTGTGCAAACTCACCAATGGCCTCGTGGTACTGGCCCCACAGGTAAGCCACGTCGCAGTCGGGCGCACCCGCAAGCGTTTGCAGGAGCTCCAGTGCTGCGCGTTCCTCCTCCCGCCGCCCCAGGATGTACAATACCTCCACTTGCCCCTTGCGCCATTCCCAGCGTTCTTCCATCGCCAGCGCCTGGGCGTAGTACCGCAGCGCAGCCTCATTGGCATAATCGTGTTGTGCTTTGCGCGCCGCTTTGTCCAGGTAGAGCAGGGCCTTGTCGCGCAGCAGGCTGTGACTGAAGTGGTGGGCCAGCACTTCGTAGTAGCGCACCAGATCATCGCCGTGCTGTGCTTCCAGCCATTCGCCTGCTAAACCGTGATACTCGCGGCGTTTTTCGAGCAGCATATTCTCATACGCCACCTGTTGAACCAGGCCATGGCGGAAGCGATAGTGCCACCTCTGCTCTGTATCCTCGAATTCCTGGAGCATGTCGGCATTGCGCAGTTCCTCAAGGTGCTGCCACAACGCTTCTTCCGACTCCTGACGGCGCGTGCTGGTGAAGAGATGGAGCAAAAGGTCTTCCTCGAATTGCTCACCGATC
>JAFGSL010000709.1 GCA_016934645.1 Anaerolineae bacterium | reverse complement strand
AATTTGTCGCCTTCGAGCTTGTATGGTCTGGCCGGAAAAGTCACCGTGCCATTCATGTAATCCTCAAAAGCCAGCTCATCCTCGACGAAAATCTGCCCTTTTGGAGTTTGGATGATGATAATTTCAGAATGCAGGAGCCGGCCATCCCCTAGTGACACGAGGCTGCTTGGGCTAAAGCTTCTGGAAATATCGGGGCTCCTGGGAATTTTAATCGTCATTGCGCCGTTATCAAGCAGAGTTTGAATTTTTTGATTCGTTTCTGCGAGGACCTGTTCCACTGTTTGTTTCTCGAGATTTTCTCTGTTTTCCAGGTCCAAATCCGGCAAGTCCGTTTCATGTGGCCTATTTTGAAGCAATAGCTCGGATAATGATTTTCCGCCCTCTACCAATGTTTGCCATTCTTCGGACGAGTATGTCTGCTCAAACAACCAACAAATTGCCGCACCCACAAAATACTGGCGTGCATAACTGTAAAGACAGCGTGAATTATCCGGAACAATATTGAACCGTTGCTGTTTCGCTTTTTGATCTACGAAAGAGGCTAAAGCTTCAGTCCTTTCCAGGTTTTTCTCGAAATCAAGCAGCCCATCATGCTGGGCCAGAATCTGGCGTCGTTTATGAGTCAGATATGACAATATCTCTACTTTCTCCTGAGGAGACAATGTATCATCGTTGAGGATATCCGTTTCTGCCGAACACAAAGCACGATAAGCGGGGTTCAATTCAGGATAAAAAGCCATAATTTCAAAGAAGTGGTACTCTTCGTTATATTGAAATCGCTGGCCCTGATAGACGTGAAAACACTCGTGGTAAACCAATGCAATGAGTTCTTGTTCGTCGTCACAGGCCGCCAATGGGATGGTCGCCGTCAGAGCCCCGTTAATGTCTATGGCTGTGGCCGCCATCAGATTGTCCGGGCGTTCGGATGGTGGGTTAGGGTGATTAATAAACACGAACTCGTCGTCATCATAAATGGCCATGGGGATATTTTTTGGTGTGTAATCCAACCAGGTTGAAACAGGGTTCTCCAATGCACGTTTGACAATATCTACTGCAACTTCTACTTTCACTTTATTTCCTCCGTTATAATGATGTATGCGTTTAGTGTTATGAGTAACGGCGCTGTCAGCGGCGGCAGCGCGGCTAAAGCCGCCAACGAAAAAACTCCCCAAAACTCTCTTTTGACCTGGGTCGCGCAGCGGATAAGGCAGATTGCTCACAAAACTAAACGGTTACGATTTTTAGTATCCATCCGGAAATCACCGGAGACTTCAACCATGTGGCATGCGGCTAAAGCCATTAAAGTGTCCAGCGACTGGAAGCCAAAATACTCCGCGCATAATGCGACCGTGTTCTGAGAAGCCGGGACTACTACTTTTGCTTGAGCACCAGCAGTGTCAAGTCATCGTATATCTTCTGTTGGCCGATGAACCCCCGCACATCGGCAATGACTGCGTCTTTGATGGCTTTGGCTGGCTTATCCCAGTGCGCGCTCACTACCTGGCACAGCCGCTCCAATCCATAGAATTCTTTGATTCCGTTTTCCGCTTCAGTGATTCCATCCGAGTATAGCACCACCCCATCGCCGGGCGCCAACTCGACCGGCGGCATTTCGCTCACGAAACCGGCGATTTCGTTCACAATCCCCAGCGGGAAGCCCAGATCAGTCGTGTCCATCAACGTCACTTTCCCACCTCGTCGCACTACAATCAACTGCTCGTGCTGCCCACTGAGACGCAAGCGCCCCCTCTGATAGTCCAACAAAGCCAGCGTCATGCTCTTGTCCACATCCATACGCTGCAGGTTGGCATGCAGCAGGCGGTTGAGGGTGTCCATAAAGTATACCGGGTCCTTTACGCCGCTGGTTTGCAGCGTACGCACCGCCGTTTGGAGCATCAACATAACCACCCCGCTCTCCAACCCGTGGCCGGTCACGTCTCCGATGCCGATTTTGAGCGCGCCATTGTGCTGTAACACGTCGTAATAGTCTCCGCCGACCTCGTTGGCCGGCTGCATAAAGCCGGCAATGTCCAGCTCCTTGATTTGGTGCAGCTCCTCATCCGTCGGCAGCAACATCTGCTGCAAGCGGCGCGTCACTTCCAGCTCAGCTTCCATGCGCAGATTCTCCGCCTCGAGGCGTTCATTGAGCGTGCTGATTTCCGCATTGGCCTTTTCCAGCGTTGCTTGCATCCGCTTTAACTCGGTGATGTCGTGTGAGATGCCGAACGTGCCAATGATCTCACCGTGCTCGTCGCGCAGCGGCATCTTGGTGATGAGCGCCCAACGCCCATGGGGGTCGGGCTCTTCCAGCGCCAGGATCGGCTGACTTGTGCGAATGATTTCCTGTTCTTGTTCGTATTTGGAACGGGCTTGCTCCTCCGGAAAGAAATCAAAGTCCGTCTTGCCGATTCCCTCAACGGGATCGTTCAAGCCAAAACTACGGGCGAGCGCCGGGTTAATCAGCGTAATGCGACTGTGGCGGTCCTTGAAATAGATGCTGTCCGGCACGTTCGCCATAAAGGTGTCGAGGATGTACCGCTGCCGCGCCAGTGCGTTCGAACGTTCTTGTACCCGCTGCACCAGCAGTGTTCCATGTAACGCGCTGCTGATTTCCATCTGCAAGGTTTCATACATCTGGCCTCTTCGCGAGCCGATTTCGAATACCAGTAACCCAATCTGTTCTTTTTGGAAATGGAGAGGTAAGAGAACGAAGCTGCAAGCGCGGTCTCGCGGCCATAACTCGTCAGGGATCAATTGCCGGGTCAAGAAGCGCCGTCCGGACGATTCCAGTGATATGCGCCCTTGCGGGTCGTAAGCCAGGACCAGTCGCGCCCATTCGGGCGCCGGATCAGGGTACTGGTAGGGTTGGGGATTTTCGAAGAGCGACAGATAGCAGCTCGGAATCCCCAGACCAGGCAATTCTTTGACCAGCGTGTCCATGATGGTATTTATGTCCAGAGTCGTGAGCAAAGATGCGCCCACACGCTGAAAATCAAGGTCCTTTTCAGCGAGCAGATAGCTTCTGAGCATTTGTGTTCTTTCCGCGAAACGACTGAGCAATACCTGCGCTTGGTGCAACCGGTCTTCGGCCTGCCGCGTTTTTGGACCGTTGGGGTCCAACTGGGATAGAATTTGCTGCCGCAACGCAGACAGGACGTTGTGCCAATGGGTGATCTCATCTACCGTATTGGTTGACCGGTGTAACGCCTCGTCAAAAGTGTTCAGAAAACCTTCTGTCTTTTCGCCAGTTAGCTCGGCGGCGAAGCTGGCAAGTAGCGGTTCTACCTCATGCAGAATGCTCTCTATCTTACCAACTTGCGTTGTTTGACCCATCGCAGCGGCGATGTCCGGGTGAATGGGGGTAGCCTCTGCCGGAGATGGCGCCAGGGCCAAGGGAGACTGTGTGGTTACTGCGGCAACATAAGGGTCCTGGCAACCGCATGATTGGCGCACCGTCAAAGTCGCCGGCACAGTCACCACCTCGGGAATGGATTTGCCGGCCAGGAGGTCTAGCAGTGTTTCGGCAGCCGTGTACCCCATTTCATAAAAGGGCCCTCTTATCGTCGTCAGCGGAGGCGTGCGCATACGACTATCATAACTATCATCGAAACCAACGACGGCAACTTGTCCTGGTATGCGGAGGCCTCGCTTCTGGAGTTCTCTTATTACCTGGTATGCAATGGAATCCGTTATACCGACGATGGCTTCTATTTTCAAGGCCATTGCAATATCTACATAGTTTTCAATTGTGTGTGCTCTGATCCCGCCGCCATCCAATTGCTCCAGTGGGAACCAGGGTTTGGCCAATATTGGGTCAATCGGCAGCCCGTGAGCTTGCATAGCATCTGCATAGCCACGATAACGCTCGTGGAATCCTTCGTGGTGTTCATACATTCCCAAAAAACCGATCTTTCGGCGCCCATGCACTTGGATCAAGTGTTCTGTAAGTTTTCGAGTGCCCAAGTAATTCTCATAGGTCACACAGGTAAATCCGGCGAGAGTTCCTTCCAATACCACTACCGGTACGCCATATTGTTTGCAAAATGCTTTTATCTCTGCCGTGGTGAGATCCTCGACCAGGCCGGCGTTCCAAATAATCAGACCATTCAGACGCCCACCCATGGCCAGATCGTAGATCAGATTGGCCTGGTCTCGCCCTACGATTCCCCCATCGAAGGTGACCAGATTGACATCGCGTTGACGGGTGGCGTCTACGATGCCCAACCAGGGCCATAAAGCCCAGTCACCTACAATTGTCATGTTAAAGAAACCAATGGTGAGCCGGTCTTTTCGCTGGTCAGTGTTGGCCAGGCGAGTTTTATTGGATTGACTGCCCATCGACTATCTCCTGTCTAGTGTGACCGCCCAGGGCGGACACGGGGGCTGCCCCTACTTGACCGTGGCCCTATCTCCGGCATGTTGGCCTGTGTATCGGAAAGTGTCCCAGATGTTCTCTATTGCATCGTTCAAAGTCCCGCTGCCGCGTTCTCCTCGGCGGCGACCCGGAGGCCTTCGGCCTCGTTGACGCGCGACAGCAGGAAGATGCCGGCGACGAAGAAGACCACCAGCGAGATAATGCTCAGGCGGCTGCTGCCCATCAACTGCCCCACTATTCCAAAAAGGAACGGGCCGGCAATCCCGGAAAACTTGCTGGACACGTCATAGAATCCGAAAAACTGCGCGCTGCGCGCTTTGGGCGCCATCAGGCCAAACAGACTGCGGCTGAGCGCTTGCGTGCCGCCTTGCACCATCCCCACGCCCACGGCCAGCGCCCAGAAGTGCCAGGGTTGGCTCATCAGGTAGCCGCCCACCATCAGAATTGCATACCAGCCTAGCCCAATCATAATCGAACGCTTGGTGCCCACCTTGCGGCTGAACTTTCCAAAGAGTAGTGAGAAGGGGATACCCACAAACTGCGTCAGTAACAAAGCCCCGATCAGGTCGGTCATGCCGATGCCGATTTCGGCGCCGTAAATGGTCGCCATCTTGATGACTGTGCCGATGCCGTCGTTGTAGATCCAGAAGGCGATCAAGAATTTGAAGAGATCGCCGTAATGGCGTATTTCGCCGAACGTCTGGCGGACGCGGCGGAAGCTGACCAGAAACGGGTTCTGGCCGGCGACTTCATCCTTGGTGTTGGGGGGCGGCTCGGGAACCCGGCGCCACAACGGCAGCGTGAACACCGCCCACCAGATCGCCACGGTCAGGAATGAGAGGCGCGACCCCCACGAGCTGTCTTTCCAGATGAACATAATCATAACAATATTGACGGCCAGCAGGATACCGCCGCCCAGATAGCCCAGGGCGTACCCCTTGGTAGAGACATAGTCAATCTCTTTCTCGTCGGCAATATGAGGCAACAGCGAATCGTAGAAGATGTACGAGGCGCTCAGTCCGATGGTGCCGAGGAAAAACAATCCCAACGCCAGAAAGACCATGCCGGTATTCAAGAAAACCATCAGCGCGGTGGCAACGATGCCAATGACGGCAAACAAGGCCAACAGCTTTTTCTTGTTTCCCAGATAATCCGCGATACTGCCCAGGGTAAGCGCCAATATTGCCGAAACCAGCAAAGCGATAGAGTTGGTGTAACTCCAGTAAACGGTGGGTTGGTTGCCCGTTAGATTGGCTGCGATCACCTGCTCGAAGAACACCGGCAAAACGGCGGCCTCGATCGTCGTCGAAAAGGCGGAGCTGCCCCAATCGTACATGCACCAAGCGTTGACGATTTGGCGTTGCGTGAAGGTCTTCACGGATTCTGAGAGCGTCATCGTTTGTCTTCCTTTCATGAGCGATGGATAGAGCCAGTTTATTTGTAACTACTCAGTCAAGGTGGGACGCACTTGGGCGTCTGGTCAATAACGGCATTTGTGCTATGACAACGATCTTGGCAAGCGTAAGCAGTTACGTTTATTTGTAACCGTTTAGTTTTGTGAGCAATTCGCCGTATCTGTTGCGCGATCCAGGCGCAAAAGAAAGTTTGGGGGTGTTTTTT
>JAFGSL010000708.1 GCA_016934645.1 Anaerolineae bacterium | reverse complement strand
GAGCAACTTCTTTATCCCCTACCTCCAGGTAGGCAGCGGCGCGGAAGCGCAGACACCGCCCTTCGTGGTGCAGATACATTGGCCCTCGGTCTTCCAGATTTATCTGCTGTTCGGGGCGTTGTTTGTCTTCGCGCTGGTGGTGCTTGTCGTGCTGCTGATGCGTATGAAGATTTTCCAGGCGATCAAGATGGGGGAGACGGCGTAGATGATGTTCGGCGCAAAAGGTAAGTCTATCTTGCAACGACGATCATGGCTATGGATAAGCCTGGTTTGTTTGTTGGTGACGATCACAGCCTGTACGGTTGGAACGTTCGAAACGACCGTCGAACCGGTCGGCGACGAGCCTCTCAAATGGTTTGGCGGCTATGTGAATATTCTACAGCAGTCCGCCGAGTTCTACGGTGGCGCAGAGGCGGCGCGTATCGCTGAAACGGTGCTGGCGTATCAGAGTGCCAACGGCGGCTGGCCCAAGAACTATGACCGCATCGCTGAAAGATCGGCGGATGTCCTACAGCAGATTTACCAGGCGAGAGAGGCCCGGGACGACACCACCTTTGACAACGGCGCGACCCACTCCGAAGTGCAGTTTCTGGCGCGGATGTACCAGGCTACCGGAGATGAGCGGTACAACGAGGCCGCCCTCAACGGCATCGACTTTATGCTGATCGCCCAATTCGAGAATGGCGGTTGGCCGCAGAAATATCCCGGTTACACGCAATCGATCACTTTCAATGACGACGCCATGATCGGCGTGATGACTGTCCTGTACGACATCGCCAGAGGCGATACGTTGTATGCTTTTGTGGATGGAGCACGGCGAGAAAAGGCCGCTGACGCGGTCGAGAAAGGTATCGCCGTTATTCTGCAAACCCAGATCGTTGTGGATGGCAACCTCACCGCCTGGTGCGCGCAACACGACCGCCACACGCTTAAACCGCAGACGGCCCGCTCCTATGAACCGCCTTCGATTAGCGGCTTGGAATCGGTGGGCATCGTCCGGTTCCTGACGCGTATCGAGGAGCCAGGCCCGGAGGTCGTCGCCGCGATCGAGGGCGCAGTCGCCTGGTTCGAGAGCGCCAAGCTCACCGGCATCCGGGTGGACCGGATCGAAGACGCTTCCCTGGAGAAGGGCTTTGATCTGGTTGTGGTTGAGGACGCGACGGCGCCGCCGCTGTGGGCGCGCTTCTATGACATTGACACGAACCAGGCCATTTTCCCTGACCGTGACGGCTCGGTCTATGACTCACTGAACGACCTTTCCTACGAACGCCGCACTGGCTATAACTACCTGACCGACAAGCCGGCTTCGCTGCTATACGAGGAATACCCCACCTGGAAGCAGGCTCAACAGCCGCAGGCCAACAGCACAGCGCTGTACATCGTTTTCGCGGGTTGCGTCGTGATTGGCACGGTGTTCGTAGGTTTCATACTGTGGAGACGCCATCGACGGCAGATGCCGTAACACTGCGGGTTCTTCATTTGCCATTTGCCATTTGTGATTTGCTGATTTTCGCGGGAGAAGGATTTGTATGACAACGTCAGAACTAAAAGGGACTGAAAGAAAGTTGGCCGGCGGCGCACTTGCCAGGGATCGTTACCGTGTCATCGTGTCCACAGATATCGGAGGGACGGACCCGGATGATTTTCAGTCCATGGTGCATTTGCTCGTTTATGCCGACAGTTTCGATATCGAGGGCCTTATTTCGTCATCTGGCATCAGCGGGCCAGGTCGGAAGCAAGATATCTTCGATGTCATTGATTGCTACGAGAAGGATTACGATAATCTGAAGACGTATTCCGACAAGTACCCGACGCCCGACGCGTTGCGGGCGCTGACCAAACAGGGCGAGACCAAGTTTGTGCCCTACGCTGGTTTTCAAAACCCGACCGAGGGTTCCGAGTGGATTGTGACCTGCGCGCGGCGTGATGATCCGCGCCCGCTCTACATCCTGGGGTGGGGCGGCATCGAAGACGTTGCACAGGCGCTCCACGACGCGCCGGACATCCTGCCGAAATTGCGGATGTACTGGGTCGGAGGTCCGAACAAGAAGTGGGGGCCGCACCAGTATCAGTATGTCCTGGAGAACCACCCCGATCTCTGGATCATCGAGGTCAATTCCACGTATCGCGGGTGGTTTATGGGCGGCAACCAGAGCGGGCAATGGGGAAACACGGAGTTTGTGCGACAGCACATCGCTGGTAAAGGCGCGCTGGGTGAGTTCTTCAATTCAAAACTCGGAGGCACGATCAAGATGGGGGACACACCCTCGGTCGGCTGGCTGCTTAGGGGCACGCCAGAAGACCCGTCACAGCCCAGTTGGGGAGGGAATTTCGTGCGGGCATGGGAGCGTCCCTATTTGCGTTTAAACCACCTTCCTACGGAGGATGATCGCATGGCGGAGTTCGGCATCCTGGAACTTGTGCTTTCTTTAGGTGAAGGTGTACCCGAAAAACCGGAAGCGTTTCTGGATGTCGAGAACCAGTCGCTCGCTGGGTATACGCCTGGCGACGGTACGCTGCGTTTCCGCTTCAGTCCGAAAGCGGCCCGTGTGTTCGAGTTCGCAATCCGCAGCAATGTGCCCGCGCTCAATGGGCAGACAGGGGCGATTGCGGCTTACACGCCAGAACCTGAGATTGCGCAGCAACCTGCATCGCATTTGCCCAACTGGTGGACGGATAATCCCGCGTTGGAGTTTGCCGACGATGTACACCAGGGCGTCCATAGGGTGCTGGGAGCCAGGTCGGTGAATCAATGGCGCGAGGA
This sequence comes from Anaerolineae bacterium, assembly GCA_016934645.1. The sequence continues at coordinate 4,865 of JAFGSL010000708.1, read as the reverse complement.
TTATCTGTGTGACTTTGCCGAAAGGATGGACCGTTGCAAGGGATAGGAATATTACAATTCTATGGTTTTGGTGGAAGAAGCAGGCGTGGGTTATATATTGATGGCTGTTCATCCATTGGCCTGCCCATGGAAGCTATTGTAACTTGGAGAAAACCTTATGGCAACCATTTGCCTAAAGCATATTACCAAAATTTACAGTCTGTATGATCAAAAACACTACGTCAAAGCCATACAGCGCCGTGCTGCTACGCGGAAGCAAGATCCAAAGCTGCTATCCACTATGGAAATACCACCGTTGGAGAATGCGCAGTCCAAAAACGGTAGCTTCAATGCCATAGACGATCTTTCACTCACTATACCCGATGGCAAAACGCTCTCCATTGTTGGGCCATCCGGTTGCGGCAAAAGCACCCTCCTGCGCATTATTGCGGGGTTAATCGATTATGAGGGCAATGTATTTTACGATGATGTCAATGTTAACGCCATCCCGGTCAAAGAGCGCGCTATTGGTATGGTCTTTCAAAATTTCGCGCTCTACCCGCACTTTTATGGGAAGGGCAATGTTATTTTCTCGCTCAAAATGCGAAAAGCGCTCAGTGCGGAAATTGAAGAACGCGTACAAACGACCGCTGAGATTATGGGAATCGGTTTCAAAGAATTACTGCGTCGCAAGCCAGGGACACTGTCTGGGGGACAGCAACAACGGGTCGCCATCGCCCGAGCCATCACCCGTGATCTCGAACTATTTTTGTTGGATGAACCCCTCTCCAATCTCGATGCCAAATTGCGTACCCAGACCCGTATTGAACTTCACAAATTGCTCAACCACTTCCGCATTACCGCGGTTTATGTCACCCACGACCAAGTTGAGGCGATCAGCCTTGGTGACAGTATTGCCGTCATGCGCGCCGGCCGCATTGTGCAAATGGGAACATATCAAGAGTTGTTGCACACTCCTACCAACGCTTTTGTCGCAGGATTCTTGGGGCTGCCACCGATGAACTTGCTTTCCGGTACCGTAAACGATGGGCGACTGACCTTTTCTGGCTTCAGTATACCGCTGCCCAACACCGTTGCACATCACACCCACACCGGGCAAACCGTCACCCTCGGTTTCCACAGCAATGCGGCTATGGTTGCGCCTGATGACCAAACCCAACCGGTCGCCCATTTCCGGGGCCAGGTGGCGATGCTTGAACCCGACTTTGGTGGTCAGCGGCAAATTGCTTTTGTACGTTATGGCGACCAAACTCTCCGTGTCGAAGTAGCCCAAGATGTTCATATCACGCGAGATCAAAACATTGATATTGTTTTGCCTCTGGACTCACTCTACTTTTTTGATGTGGAGAGTGAAGGGCGGATTTTTTGAAACTATAGCCGGTGTGGTTCGAGTGGCAGTTCGCAACCTGTTAACCCTGTCCAGGAAAAATGATCTATGTAGCTACTGAATCCAATGTTATTCGATTACCACCACGACGCCGACCTCTGCCCAATTGTAGAGCGTCTCCGCTTCCGGGATGCCAAGGATGATGCAGCCGAACGACGCCGGACGCCCCAACGAGCCGGCCCATAACCGCTGTCCGTTAGCAAGGATCGGCAGTTCGTGGAAGCCGTTTTCCACACCGCCACCCGCGGGATAGACGGAGACAAAATATGGCATCCACAGATCCCACTGGCTTGCGTAAGCCTTCTCGGTTTTGCTGAGTACCTGGAAAGTACCCCGGTGCGTCGGTGACGTGGCAATTCCCGTGGACGTCGGCCAATCGTACAGCAATGCACCGTTCTCGTAGACGCGCACGCGCTGCTCGTCGATATTTACCACGATCCGCTTGCCCGGTACGGGCATATACGGCGTCAGGATGTCCTGCGAGGGGATGATGATCTGCTGCCCCCCGCTCAAGCTGTTGTAGTCAATGCCGGGATTAGCCTCCGCCACCAGTCCTGACGGCATCCCGAATTTCGCCGAGAGGCTGGTCAGTGTGTCGCCCGATTCCACGCTGTAGGTGCGCTCCGGGTGCGTCAGATAAAGCGCAACCGTTCCACCGCCCGCGTCGAACGTCTGGAGGACCTGCTGTGCTGCCTCGTCGTAGCGGAAACCGCGCCCGGCGACGGGCGAAGATTCGCCCAGCGCCTCTGCCAGCGCCACCAGGCTGTCGCGGATGGCGTACAGGTTCGCGTCCACCACTGGTTTTCCGTCGGGGCCGGGGACCAGGTGGAGCCACGTCGCCAGCATCTTCTGCTCAAGCGCCCAGATCAGGGTCTGGTCGGTGAGGACGTCATAAGCTGTCAGCGTGATGGAACGTGTTAGCAGTGCTTCAGCCTGCGCGGTGATGTCGTCGGTATCCGGTTCTACTGGATGAACGATCTCGAAGGTCAGCGGCACTTCGACGCGGTGTAAACCGGCCTCGGCCGTGGTCAATGCGACCAGTGTCTGTGACACGTTCACCACGCGCCCGGGCTCCCCAGGCACGATCACAATTTGACCGTTTTCCAGGCGGATCGTTGGGTCTACTGGCGGTGTTGAGGCTTCAGCCGCGACTTGTTCCAGCACCGCCCGCCCGGCCTCGGCATCGTAGGTGAAGCGTAGGGGCACGTCCGCGTGACGTAGCCAGACGCCCAATTGTCCCTCGAAGCCGCTGTCGCGTCCAGAACGGAAGGCCTCTTCGGCCATCGCGTGCGCATCGACGCGCAGGCCGGCCTGCGACCAGGCGAAGGACCAGCGTTGCTCCCCGTCGGTGAGGATGAGCATCCCGGTGTTGAGTTGTGCCGCGATACCTTCCAGCGCCGTGGACGCTTCCGAGGTCGTCATCCCCCCGAGGGGGACGCCGAGTGCGTAGACGTTGGGGTAGATGTGATTAGCGTAGAGGCGATCCACCCGCTGGAGGAAGACCCACAGGCAGAAGAAGGTCGCTGCCAGCAGAAGCAAGAGCAGTACCAGAATCAGCCCGCCGGCGAAAACGCCGGTACCCTGCCGAGTGGAGGCAGAGCGGTGCGTGGTTTGTGCAGTCATTGTGTTATTCCTGCTTTGCTTAATCCGATCAGAAATGCAGTGTATTTATCTTTCATTATATCTGGAAAGGCGATTTGGTCACGTGACTGCAGGTGAGAGAACATTGAGGTATATTCACGATGGATAAATCTTCTCTATTTCGCCCGCTTGTACTGCTTCGGCCACACTATATCATGACCCAGCATCGGTGCAGCGTCCAACGGCCAATGCGGATGGCGCAGCAGTTCTCGACCTAGTGCGACGAGGTCGGCTCGCTCGTTGCGGATGACGGCATCGGCCAATTCCGGCACGGTGATGAGACCGACGGCGGCGGTGGGAATGCCCGCTTCCCGGCGGATGCGCTCGGCAAAGGGGATCATGTAACCCGGTTCGGTGGTCGGTGCGCGCGCGCCCGACATCCCGCCGCCGGAGCAGTGGATAAGGTCCACGCTATGCTCGCGCAGTACTCGTGCGACGATGACCGTGTCGTCGAGCGTGAGGCCGCCGTCGATCCAGTCGCTGGCCGACAACCGCACGATCAGTGGCTTTTCGGCGGGCCACACGGCGCGGACGCTGTCCACGACGCGCAGCAGAAAGCGCATACGGTTAGACAGGTCGCCGCCATAAGCGTCGTCGCGGTGATTGGCGAGGGGCGAGAGGAACTCGTGGATGAGGTAGCCGTGCGCGCCATGAATCTCGATCACATCCAGCCCCGCGGCTTCGGCGCGTTGCGCCGCTGTCTGCCATTTCCCCACCAGCGCGTCGATCTCGTCGAGCGTGAGGGCGTGGGGTGTGTTGGATTCATCGTTGTACGCGACGGCGCTAGGCGCAACGGGTGTCTCTGGGCCGAAGCCGCGTGCCGCGCTCCACGCCTTGCGCCCGGCGTGAGCCAGTTGCACACCGAACGCCGCGTCTTCCGCGTGGACTAACCTCGCAATACGGGCGAATGGCGCAACCTGCGCGTCGTCCCACAATCCGAGGTCGTTGATACTGATGCGCCCGCGCGGTTCCACGGCGGTCGCTTCCGTCAGAATCAACCCCACGCCGCCCTGCGCGCGAGTGTGATAGTGCGAGAGATGCCAGTCGGTGGCAATTCCGTCTGTGTCTGCGCAGTACATACACATCGGCGCCATCATGATGCGGTTGCGGAGCGTCAGCCCGCGCAAGGTTAATGGTGCAAAAAGATCGGTCATGTGTTTCGTTTCCCCTCAGAAGTTTGTAACTCGTAATTTGCAACTCGTACCCTCAATTGTATATCAGATTGCCGTGATTATCTCAAGTATACGGCTGGATCAATTTGTTGCGTAGTAAGTGTAGATAATCTCGTGTGTAACCGTGCTTGCGGTCTTGGTGATGTGCGTGTGGTTGCTGACGGCACTCAGGCTCTCAGGGTTCATCGACGAAACATTCGATGAGTGAACTACCCTCAGGATGTGGCGTCGGCGCGCCGGGAACGGCTTCTTGAGCGTGGACAATTCTTACCTCATATGTGGATTTTGTGGAGATCGACACCTCACTTGTAGAGCTAATGTGTGAGATGAAACTTGCTTTGTTTTCATCCCAGGTCTCAATATACAAGGTGACACAAGTGAAGCACTTTTGATAGTACAAATGACTATCGCCTCTCTGAAAAACCTCTTTGTTCATCAACTGCCAATTCTGCACTTGCATTTCCTGCTCAAAGAATTCTTGTATCTGCAGATAAGGAGCATCAGAAATATAATGGGCATGTAAGTGACGAGATGAGGGGGTCCAAAAATACTGGTCACCACCAGCGATTGTAATGGTAATTAGTACATCGTAAATTAAGTTTCTTTGAACTTTTCGTTATCAGAATGAACCTTAACATAGTGTGAATTGAGCTTGGCACGCGCGG
>JAFGSL010000707.1 GCA_016934645.1 Anaerolineae bacterium | reverse complement strand
CGTGATGGCGCACGGGCGCATCGAATACCTCTGGCCGATCTTGCAACAACTCGTCGCGCCGTACTTCACCGGCAAGGATGCGCGTGATCTCGAAGCGCTGGTGGATGGCATTTACACCTACAAGAGCGCGTACAAGCTGGCGGGCATCGCGTTGTGGAGTCCGGTGGCCTACGTTGAACTCGCACTCTGGGACATGCTCGGCAAGCTCGCGGAGAAGCCCGTGTGCGAACTACTCGGCTCGGTGCTGCGGCGGGACATCCCCATCTACCTCTCCAGCATGCGGCGCGACACCACGCCAGAAGAGGAAATCGCGTGGCTGCAAGCGCGCCTCGCCGAAACCGGTGCAAACGCGATCAAGCTCAAAATCGGAGGGCGGATGAGCGCCAACGCCGACGCGATGCCAGGCCGCACCACACGCCTCATCCCACTGGCGCGCAAGACGTTCGGGGATGACGTCACGATCTACGTCGATGCCAACAGCTCCTACGACGCCGCACACGCCATCGAAGTCGGCGCGCTGTTGGCGGATTACGGCATCGCCTTCTTCGAGGAACCGTGTCCCTGGCAGGATTACTGGCAGACCAAGCAAGTCGCTGATGCGCTGGAACTGCCCATCGCGGGCGGCGAGCAGGATTCGAGCTTGCCTCTGTTCGACTGGATGATCCGCGAGCGCGTGGTGGACGTCGTGCAAACCGACGTGATGTACAATGGCGGCCTGATCCGCCTGCTGCGCGTCGCGGCGATGGCGGAGGCCGCCGGCATACCCATTATGCCGCACAGCCCCAAAGCTGGCGCAGAAGCCGCCCCCGTGCTGCACTTCGCCGCCATCGCGCCGAACCTGGGACCGCACCAGGAATATCGCGGCGCACCCGCTTCTCCTGAGTTATGGTACACGCCCGGCTTCGACATTCACGACGGCGCGGTCGCCGTGCCCACCGGATTAGGGCTAGGCGTCGAGTACGATCCGGCACTTTGGGATGACGTAGAACGGCTGTCTTGATCCTGCCCAAACGCATCCTTCTGGCAAACGACAGCACGAAGTTTGGTCCCAGTGTACTCTACCAATAGCCGCATCAAAATACCGTGTCCCACTTTAGATGCACCCTTGACGTTCGACACGTTATTTTGACATTTTCCAAGCTCTATCTATACTTTCTTATATCAAACATCAATCACTCGCCCTAGCTGAAACAAGAAAGGAGTACTTCGATGGCTCAGCAACTACAGTCGCAGGATAAAGATGTGGTGACAACGCAGGAACCCCCGCCTATTCCAAGAGCAGATACCAGACCCCCAGTGAGTGGCAAACCCGCAGAACCCGCCGCTCCCCCTGAACAGGAGTTGGAACGGGTACGTGAGATTATCTTAGGCCCCGACCGTGTTCACCAGAAGCTCCCTGGTGCCGAGGTCGACCGGCTGCGCCAGGTCATTTTCGGCGCACAGATGGAGGAGTATGAGCGGCGTTTTTCGGATCTGCGCCGCGATATGGATCGCATCCTCACCGATTTGCGTCTGGTTCAGGACGCAGTCAGCGAGTTTGAAAAGACACAGACCAAACGGATTGAGGCTATGGAACGTGATATGCGCCGGGCCAATGACGAGATACGCCGCGAGCTGGATCGGTTGAGCACACGTGAAGCGATGGTTCAGCAGTTGCTGACCCGCACACAACAGCAAGAGCTTTTCAGCCAGGGTGTTGCGGATCGCGTGGGCGAACTGCGCGACGCTTACACGCAACATGAGCGCGAGCTGGCATCGTTCAAAGGCACAGTGACCGAGCACCGCGACCAGCAAGAGCGCAAAATGGATGCCCTCAAGCACGAGGTACGCCAGGCTGAAGATAATTTGCGCGCTGAACTCCGGCGGGTTGCGGATCGTCTGGGCGATCAAAAGACAGACCGCAAGGCCCTGGCTGCTATGCTGATGGAGATTGCCACCCGTCTGGAAACGGGCAGCAGCGTGACCGGTTTGTTGGAAGGGCTGACCACGACAGCCAGTGAATGATGCTTCCATGAACGCTGCCCCGCCGCAGAGGGATGAGGGCGAGGGATTAGCCCTTGATGAGCTTCGCAACGTTCTGCTCAAACCGGATGCCCTGATTGACAAAATCAGTCCGGTTATCGCAGAGGTGTTAGAAGAGCAAATCAAGGAGTCCGGCGACGAAATTGCCCAAGCGATTTCCCCGGTGATCGGGGAGGCGATTCGCCGCCAGGTCTATCACGCGCGCGAGGACATCATTGACGCGCTTTATCCGGTTATTGGCCAGACCATCAATAAGGCGGTTTCCGAGGCTTTACAAAACCTGGCGCGCACCGTGGACGAACGGATTCGCGGCAGTCTCACTTCACAGCGAACGCTGCAACGCTGGCGGGCGCGTTTGAGCGGCGTCTCCGAAGCCGAGTATGCGCTGCGCAGCGCGCTGCCTTTCTCGGTACGCGAGATTTTCCTCATTCACCGCGAATCCGGGCTGCTGATTTATCATCTCAGCAGCGACGCAGAAGCGCCGCCGGACCGCGATCTGGTCAGCGGGATGCTGACGGCCATCCGCGACTTCGCGCGTGAGGCCTTTGGGCGCGGCGAAAGCGGTGAAGTGGGCGCAATCGCCTACGAATCGCAGAACATCCTGCTGGAAGTGGGAGGCGCAGCCTATCTGGCCGTCGTTGTGGATGGCGTGGAACCGGCTGATTTTCGCGAGCAAATGCGCGAGGCCTTGACCGTCATCCAGGAAGGCCACTACGATGCCCTGAGGCGTTATGATGGATCGAACAAGCCGTTGGTCAAGGCTGCAACAAATGTGTTGACGCCTTTGCTTTCATCGGACACTCCAAAGAACAGACAACCGCTTTCCCTCACGCAGCGCATCATTTTGGTTTTCTTTGTTTTGTTAATTGCTTTACCCCCACTATTGGGCTGTGGTTGGTGGATATGGCGCGTGGAGAACCGTTTCACAGCCTTGTTTGCAATACCGCCTACTGCGACGCCGACGGCAACGTTCACACCTACCGCTACACCGACCCACACACTTACCCCAACGTCTACGCCAACGCCCACCCCAACGTCTACGCCAACGCCCACCCCAACTGCGACCCACACACCCACACCGACACCTACGCATACGCCAACGCCTACCCGCACGCCGACCGCAACCCATACGCCCATACCCACGCCAACACTCAGTCCATACTATGGCGTCATGGTAGGGAGCGCGTACTTGTACGATGGTCCCGACGGTGAAAACACCGGGATGGTTGCGCGGTTGGGAGATCAAGTCGAGATATTGGCACAATATGGCGACTGGTATCACGTGCGCGTTGCGTCGGTCAGAGAAGAAGACGTACAATCTGTAGGGTGGGTACAGGCGCGCTGGGTCACGTTAATCAGGTCTGTGCCGCTAGAATTGATCACGCCGACCCCTGTCCTATGAAGGCCAATTGCGAGTTCTGGCAATCTATCCTCAAGAGTCTGAAAACCGCTTATGCGTTTTTAGATGCCAGTGATCGTTTTGTCGAACATAGTCCACGATTCGCCCAATGGTTATCACCTGAAGCACGTAATCTGGTCGGCACGCCTTTGTTGGATGTGCTGCCAGAGTTCTACGGGCAAGAAGACGATCTAGCGCACGTGCGTCAAGGAAAGATCCCCTTTGTCGAACTTGAACACGTAAACCGTGCACAAGCAAACGGGGAGGTTTACTATTTCACGCTGATGGTCATTCCGTATACTCAAGACGCCCAAGCCGGGTTGACGATTCTGGTGACGGATGTGACCCAGCAGGGAAGATACTTACAAGAATTGACGCAAAGTCGCAATGAACTGCGGTTGTTGCGCGGTGAGCTTTTTCAACTCAATGAGCAATTGGACTTTCTGCTCCGTCACTATTTACCGTCTGAAGTCGCGGAGGCTTTGGTTAAGGGTACATTGCGTCCGGAGTTAGGGGGAGAACTTCAAGAGGTTTCGGTTCTGTTTGCTGACGTGCGCGACTTCACGACGCTTGCCGAGTCAATGTCGCCAGAGTCTGTGATGCCCCTGTTAAACGAATACCTAGAAATTGCTGTTGAGGCAGTCCAGCAGTATGGGGGGGTGGTCAACCAGTTCCAAGGGGACAATCTTATGGCTATTTTCAACGCCCCGCAGGATCAGACCGACCATGCCATCCGTGCTGTAAAGGCCAGCATTGCCCTGCAGGAAGCCATCACGAACCATCACGTACAGCACTTTGCGAAAAACGCGATGCACTTCGGTGTAGGCATTAACACCGGTCCGGCTGTCGTCGGGAATTCCGGGGCGCGTTGGCGTTATACCTATACAGCGATTGGGGACGTGGTGAACATGGCTGCGCGCATCACAGCAGTCGTCCCTGCGTGTCAGATTTGGATCGGTCAAGCGACGTACGAACAACTGCAAGATCGTGTGGTCCTGGAACCACTTCCAGCGATCACTTTTAAGGGAAAACGCCAGCCAACACGTCTTTTCCGTGTGGTATACTGATGGGGGGTACTTGGGCATACAGGGCGGAGTTTTTGAGTAAAGAGGGATTTGATGCTCACACTACAAAAAAAAGTATGTTTACTTGGTGATTTCGCGGTCGGGAAAACCAGCCTGGTGCGCAGGTTTGTCTACAACCTTTTTGACGATAAGTATATCAGCACGATCGGGGTTAAAGTCAGCCGCAAGACAGTATCATTGCCCGTCTCCAACGACATTGCGAGTGTTACAATGATGCTTTGGGATTTGGCCGGCAGTGAAGAGTTCAGCCAGATGCGTGCCAGCTATCTGCGCGGTGCGGCAGGCGCGGTACTCGTCTGTGATTTGACCCGTCCTGAGACATTTGAGCATCTTCAGATTTACATCAACGACCTGCGGAAAATCAGCCCCGATGCGCAATTTCTGCTTGCTGGCAACAAAAATGATCTTATCGAACAACATCGCGTTTCTCACAAACATATCGAAGACTTTGCCGCACGATGGGCGATTCCCTATCGCTTAACCAGTGCCAAGACAGGAGACGATGTAGAGGCTTTATTCCGTGTTTTAGGTAATATGCTGGTGAGATGAAGTTTCGGAGCTTCAACATGGAAACCGCAATTGCAAAAGCTATTCTACAAGATCGGAAAATAGCATATATTGTTACCGATAGTAGCCTGAACGTAACACAAATTTCCGGCATGACGGAAGTGCTCACCAAAAGGGAGCAGGCAGGGCAAGGGCGCAATCTTCTAGACATCGTGCCAGAATTGATTGGATGTGAGGATGTCTTGGCGGAGATATTGCATGGAACCCTGCCCCGGTTTGAACTGGAGTGGATAAACCGAGACTTGGCGTCAGGCAACACGCATTACCTTAACCTGGTGGACTTGCCCCACTACGATGCCAGGGGACACATCCAGGGAATTATCCATGTAGCACAGGAACTCGCGAACGCCGGCGAAATTGAACAGCAGTTAGCTCAGCAACGCAACGAACTACGCTTGCTAAGAAGCCAACTGACGCGGCAAAACCTCGAATTGGAAGCCGTGAACGCCGAACTGGAACGCCTGGATGAACTGAAATCGCAGTTCGTCGCGGTAGCAGCGCATGAATTGCGTTCGCCACTCACAACGATCAAGGTGTACGTCAGTTTGTTGTTGGCAAGCTCTCAATACACCTTAACACAGGAACAGCGTGACCGATTGTCTTTGGTGCTGGATAGTGTCGACCGTTTGGTAGCCATCATTGAAGATCTGCTGGACGTCACACGCATCGAGGTCGGGCGTATCGAATTGGAATTACAGCCTACAGATTTTGTCTCATTGGTAGAGAATGTGGTCAACGAACTGAAGCCACGATTCAAAGCGAAGAATCAGAACTTCATTTTGCAGATTGCGCCAAATCTACCTGACGTGTTATGTGATCAGAAACGGGTAGTGCAAATTATGGTTAACTTGTTAAGCAATGCCAATAAGTACACGGGCGATAATGGGGCCGTGATGTTGAGCATAACACCAAGCACGGAAACTGGTTTCATTAAAATAACTATTGCTGATACAGGCGTCGGAATTTCTGAAGAAGACCAACGTCAACTATTCCGGCGTTTCTTCCGGGCCAAGAGTTCTGTGCTAACCAAGGCCACGGGCACCGGATTGGGATTGCACATCACACGTGGTTTGGTTGAACTGCATGGAGGACGTATCTGGTTTGAAAGTGAACTGGGCAAGGGAAGTACATTTTTTGTGACATTACCGGTCGCCGTCCTCACCGGATCGGAGCTGGGTGTCGGGTACGATCCGGCGATCTAGAGAGAGACGGAACCCTTCTTAATGAACACACCGTTCCCTGAAGCGTATTGGGTGGAGCCCGGCTTGCTGCTCGCCGGACCGTATCCCGCGCAGCGTTGGGCACACGTCACCAGCACCAAATTAGAGCGGTTATTGCAGGCCGGCATCCAGCTTTTTGTAGACCTGACCGAGAAAGACGAAGCCCTGCCCTACGCCCACAAGCTAAGCGGGAAAGCGCGCCATGAGCGGTTCCCTATCTCGGATTTCGACACGCCATCCCCTCAGGAAATGGTGACGATCCTCAACGCATTAGATCACGCGCTACATGCGCAGCAGCGCGTCTATGTCCATTGCCTGGGAGGGCTGGGGCGGACAGGGACCGCCATCGGGTGTTACCTGGTGCGCCACGGGATGGATGGCGACGAGGCTTTGAAAACTATTCGCAAGCTGCGGAGCGGCACACTCTTTGCGCGCAGTCCCTCGCCGGAAACGGAGGCGCAGCAGCGTATGGTGTTGCGCTGGAAAGTAAGTCAATAGGCATAACGATCGAACGTCACACGAATGCCAAGAATGCGAATATCGCATGTTATGATATGATAGGCGCATCCAAGTAGCAGAGTGTAACACCAACATAAGATCAGGAGTGGGATGAACGATCCGTTTTTTGAGATTGTAGTTATTGCTCTTTTACTGCTTACCAACGGCGTTTTTTCGATGTCAGAGATGGCCATCGTTTCGGCCCGCAAAACACGATTGCAGCAGTTGGCAGATACGGGCAACCGCCACGCCCGGCTCACATTAAGACTCGCCGACGACCCCAACAAATTCCTGGCAACCGTCCAAATCGGCATCACGTTGATCGGCATCTTGTCCGGTGCGTTCGGCGGCGCAACGCTGGCGCGAATGATCGCCACTTGGCTAGACGTATTCCCAGCCTTAAAGCCGTATAGCGAAGCCATCGGTGTGGCAGTCGTGGTCATCACCATTACGTATTTGTCGCTCATCGTCGGCGAATTGGTCCCCAAAAGGCTCGCGCTTAACAATGCGGAACGGATTGCTGTCATCGTGGCGGCACCGATGAATTTTCTGTCAGCACTGGCTTCACCGTTGGTCAAATTGCTCAGCCTCTCCACCAACTTTGTGCTACGGCTCATGAAAATCAAACCCTCTACCGGGCCGATGATCACTCAGGAAGAAATCGAGATCCTCATTGAGCAGGGCACACAAAGCGGTGCACTAGAAGAATCCGAGCAGGACATCCTCGAAAGCGTCCTCCGGCTGGATGAACAACGGGTGGGCGCGGTGATGACCGCGCGTCCGCAAATTATCTGGCTGGATATGGAAGATCCGCCGGAAATCACGCAACAGAAGATCATCCTCAGCCCCTACTCGCGCTTTCTCCTAAGCAGGGATGACCTGGACAACTTCCTTGGCGTCGTGTACGCCAAGGACATCCTGGCACAGGATTGGACCGACAATACTATGGACCTAAGTGCGCTGGCGCGTCCACCCCTCTTTGTGCCCGAAAATATGCCCACGCTGAAATTGCTGGACCTATTCAAGCAGAAAAGCGTGCATGTTGCCATCGTCGTCGATGAGTACGGCGTGATCCAGGGTATGGTGACGGACACCGATATCCTCGAAAGCATCGTGGGCGATCTCCCTGCCAACGACGAGCCGGAAGAGCCTGAAGCCATCCAACGCGAAGACGGTTCATGGCTACTGGATGGGATGTTGCCCATCGAACGGCTGAAGAAGCTGCTCGACATCGAGAAACTGCCCGATGAGGAACTTGCCGACTACCAAACCGTGGGCGGATTCATCATTTACTTCCTGGAAAGCATCCCTATATCCGGCGAATGGTTTGAGTGTGGCGGCTTGCGCTTTGAGGTGGTGGATATGGACGGGCGACGGGTGGATAAAGTGCTGGTGATGCCGAAGCGACACAACGCCCCCGACAAAGACACAAAGGAGCAAACCAAATGAAATTTCTACACCTGTCTGACATAAAGCCGACGGATTCGCGTTGGCTGCCGGACATCATGGGTGACCGCACAATCGCCCGCGGTGGCGTCTACATCTTCAAACCCGGCGAGATCGCTCACCCGGAACCGCGCCACGTCCACGATACAGAAGAAGTCTTCATCTTCGTCCAGGGCCAGGGCGTGCTGCCCATTGACGGCATCGAGTACCCGGTCAAAACTGGCGACGTCGTTGTCGTTGATGCGGGCGAAGATCACCATCTGCGCAGCTCAGTGGATGATCCGCTGGTATCAGCGTGGTATGTGATGGAGGAAACGAGAGATGAGAAATGAGAAATGAGAAATGAGAAAAAAACAAGACGTTGCTCATAACTCATCGCTCATTCCTCATTACCCATTACTCGTTACTCATTACCCATTTCCCAAATTTCTATTAGGAGGTCAACTGTATGACAAAGATTGCTTTTATTGGCGCCGGTAGTTTCGGTTTCACGCGCAGTCTGGTGCGCGATATCCTCACGTTCCCCTTGTTGGAAGACGCCACGCTGGCCTTGATGGACATCGATCCCGAGCGACTGGACTTCATTAACCGGGCCGTGAACCGCATCGTGGACGAGGGCAAGTATCCCGCGAAAGTGATGGCGACGATGAATCGCGCCGAGGCGCTCAAGGACGCAGATGCCGTTATTGTCACGATCCTGGCGGGCGGCGTGGATGTGTGGCAGCATGACATCCTCATCCCCAAGAAGTACGGCGTGGACACCAATGTCGGGGACACGCGCGGCCCGTCCGGCATCTTCCGTGCGCTGCGCACCATCCCGGTGATGATGGGCATCGTCAAGGACATGGAGAAGTACTGTCCCAGCGCGACCATGCTCAACTACACCAACCCGATGGCGATGTTGTGCCGCGCGATGCAGCGCGAGTCCTTCATCCAACTGACCGGCCTGTGTCACAGTGTCCAGGGCACGGCCTATATGCTCGCCCGGTGGATCGGCGCTCCGATGGAGGAGATCACCTACACCTGCGCAGGCATCAACCACCTGGCGTGGTACACGAAGTATGAGTGGAACGGTGTGGACGCTTACCCGCTCATCCGCAAGACCATCACCGAAAACCCGGACATCTACAACGAGGAACAGGTGCGCAACGAGATGTTCCTGCACCTCGACTACTACGTCACCGAATCCAGCGGTCACAACTCCGAGTACAACTGGTGGTTCCGCAAACGGCCCGACCTCATCGAGAAGTACTGCACGCACGGGACGGGCTGGAATCCCGGCCATTACGCTTACATCCTCAACGAGTATCGCAAGCGCGCCGACGACTGGAAGGATGGTATCCGCCAGTGGCTGGCGCAGGAACAGATCAACCTAGAGCGCGGCCACGAGTACGCCTCGTACATCATCAACGCGCTGCAGGGTGGCGAGACCTTCTCGTTCAACGGCAACGTCCCCAACACCGGCCTCATCACCAACCTGCCGGATGGCGTGTGCGTGGAAGTCCCCGTCTACGTGGACAAAGGCGGGCTGCACGCCGTCCACGTCGGCGCACTGCCACGCCAGGTCGCGCCGCTCAACCAGGTCGTCGTCGCCACCGAGGAGATGGCCGTCGAGGCCGCCCTCACCGGCGACCCGCACCTCGTCTTCCACGCCATCGCCAGCGACCCGCTGACCGCCGCCGTGCTGTCTCTAGCGGAGATCAAGGAAATGGTCAACGAGATGTTGGCGCAGAATAAGGAGCATCTGCCGCAGTTTAAGCATTTCGAAGCGTAGAAAGGACAGGATCTACAGAATGATAGGATCAAAAAATCCTATCATTCTGTAGATCTCTTCCGATCCTATCATTCCGAAAATCCTGTTATCAGGGGCCACAGATGAAGTACGAAAACCTGACCGGCGCTATCATTGGTGCGTACTACGAGGTTTACAATCACACCTCTCGCACCTACCCCGAGTACATCTACGAACGCGCGATGATACACGAGCTGCGGTCACGGGGGCTGCCATGTACACAACAAGACGAGTATAAGATCTTCTATAAAAATTGTCCTGTTGGAATACAACGCCTGGACCTGTTCGTCGTGCAAGAAGTTGTCGTCGAGAACAAAGTCGCCGACAAACTCACCAAACGCCATAAAGCGCAATGCATTTCATATCTCAAAACGGTCAACAAGCCGATAGGTCTCCTGATCAATTTCGGCAGTGCCGAACCGAACTTTCACCGCCTCTACTTTGACTTCGACAAACGCCCGGAAAACGTCACCCACGCGCACCCTGAGCCTGACGCCGATTGGCTATACCCTGATCTCGCGTGCAAAATTCTCGGCGCATTGTACGAAGTCCACCACGTTCTCGGCGCCGGTTTCGTCCATCGCATCTACGCCAACGCCTGCCACTATGAGCTGAAGTCGCGCAATTTCATCGTCGAACCGATCAAACGGGTGCAAGTAGCCTACAAAGATACCGTGATCGGTGACATCGCCTTTGGACATCTCCTGGTTGAAGGAAAAATCATGATTTTTCCCGTGGCCATTCGTGAAGTAGAAGACATTCATTTGGATGATCTCAAAACCTGGATGCGTTGGCGGAACATTCAATTGGGTATCCTGGCGAACTTCGATGACGTCCGCCTGTCCCCGGTCTTCGTGCGGGCATAACGGGTAAACTTCAGGGCGACTCAATCTCCACCAGCGCCGTCATCCCCCAGCGCAACTCGGCGGGGGTTTCATCCAATGCGATGATGACCGGATACACAACGTCTCCCCGGTAGTCCTCCGCTTGCAGTTCGATGCGCGCGACCTTCCCCGAAAGGTTGACGTCGGGCAACGCCTCTACCGTCACGATGACGGCTTGCCCCTCGGTGATGCGCACGACGTCCAGTTCCGTCAGATCTTTGGTGCGCGCACGGAGTTGCGCCAGCGCCGCCAACATCATAATGGGCTGTCCAGGTGTGACGGTGTCGCCAACCTTCACCGGTACGTCGCTAACCGTGCCCGCGAACGGCGCGTACAGGGTCGCATCTGCAATCTGCGCCTGGATGCGCGTCACCGCGACCTGTGCCTGCTCCAAGCGCGCCTGCGCCTGTACTTGTTGCTGCTCCCAGTGGGCGAGAGCCTGCGTGTAGCTCAAAGCG
>JAFGSL010000706.1 GCA_016934645.1 Anaerolineae bacterium | reverse complement strand
GCTTCGCCAGTTAAACCTACCTAATGTTCTTATTGTGCAATAACTCTTATTTTTTCGACTAGTTACCAGTCGCCGCGTTAACAAGACAGTTCGGCTAACTCGTTCACACCTCGATGCTCGCGTCCTGCGTGTCTGCGCAGTGTATTTCTGCGGCTACAGCAGCGCATTGAAATTGGTGAACATCGGATGCCCAGGGAAGAAATGTTGCAATTCCCGGTAGTTGACATCGATCAGATTGTCCTGGGGAACAACGACACGATCCCACTGCCCCGACATTATTGCCCGGAAGTCCTCTGCCACTTCATCGAGGTTCGCGGAAAGCTCGAAAACCGGTGTAGGAAAGTCGCTGCCAAACAAAAGGCTCTGGGGCGGCAACTTCTTGATGGCCTTGAAATAAGAACGGCGGAATGGGGTGACAATCGCCGACACATCTGCATAGCAACGCCCACCGCTTGGGTTATCGGCGGGGTACCTGTGGAGATAACGGGAAACCGTCCTGAAGTCAGAGTGTTCCAAGAACTTCAGGCCATGGGGTTCATAGTACGGCAACCCACAATGCGCGAAGATGATAGTCGCGCCTGCGTCTAGTCCGGCTCTGAGATTCCTGTGGATCATCCTGGGGTGCGGGCGATACTTCTTATCGTCACGTTTACGTATGCTGTTCCAAAACCGGTCCCACCAAGTCCAGCGTAGATAGTCGTAAGAAGCTGTGCGAGTGTCACTAGATGAAATCGCATACTCAGGTCCACAGTGGAGCAGCAAGGGAAGCGGAGTCCCTCCACGGGCCCTTGCCAGAAAGATGAGTGCGTCCCGAGTCCGTTCGTCGGCCAAATCGATCTGCTGGGCTGACGGCAGCCACTTAAGGAGTACTGCCCCTTTCTCCACATACGTGCGGACACGGTCCTTGAATTTGGGGTCATACGGGTGGATCGAAGCGCCCAGCAGCACCTTGTCTCCAAGGCTCTGGCGCAGATCGAGGATGTAGTCATTATCAACCCACATGTGGGACAGGTCCTCACGCCGCTGTCCTCGCGGGTCATACACCGGATCCAAGGCCAAGCAGACGACATGATCCACTTTGGACTCGCCGATCGCTTGCTCTGTCGCATTGCGGAGTGTGTGGTCTGACACGTTGTCTGCATCTATATGCCCGTAGATCAAGAAGATCCTGTACACAAGTAGCTCTTTGTACGAGTCCGACATGTGTCCCCATTGCGGATGTTCATCACCCAGCAGCCCAACATGGCAGTGGGTGTCCACAACTTTGTTGCCATCTGAAACATTGCCATTCATCGCTATCACCTCCGTGGGTTTCTTCTCGTCAACGGGCCAGTGATGAGGGGGATTTCCCGGCTGGCGATCTCTAGCTCCGCTGCACAGTATAGCAACAAGGCTCGAAATGTAAATCTGGCTTGACAAGGCAACGACCTGGTGCCATCACCAGGTCGTTTTGTTTGTTGCCTATATCTTGTAGGATTTCGAAGTAGTGTTAGGATGTGGATGAATGGTTACGAAGTTTCCGCCGTACTCAACGGCAGTCGCACGACGATGCATAGCCCCGGCCTTTCCGGATCGTCGGTATACGGGCTCTCGGCGTGGACCGTTCCACCGTGAGCGGCGACAACAGATCTGACCAACGCCAGTCCTAATCCTACGCCTCCGTAGCGACGCCTCGCACTGCCATCTACTTGGTAGAAGCGCTCAAAGATCCGCTCTAGCTTGTCTTGCGGAACCCCAATGCCATTGTCGCACACCGACAAAATTGCCTCAGGCCCTTGTTGTTCGACACGAACCCTGATGTGGCCACCAGGCGTGGTGAATTTGAGCGCATTGCTGATCAGATTATCCAGGAGACGGTGGAATTGTAGCTGGATGCCGTTGATGAAAAGCGGATTCTCCGGTGTTTCTCGGTATAGCGCCAGTCTTCTCTGGCGCGCTTCGTTCTGGAACTCGGCACTCACGGCGCTGACGAGATGGGCCAGGTCGACGGATTCTACCGATGGTTTTTCCTTTTCAGTGCTGTCGATTTGCCATAGTAGGGTGATGTTCTCCACCAGGGCGCGTAGCATAGTGCTGCGCCTTGCAATAATATCGATGACCTCAGCTTGCCGTTCTTGGACCGGGCCGAGTGATCCGTCGCGCAACATCTCGGCATAACCCATCACCAGCGCGATTGGCGTGCGCAGTTCGTGAGAGATGTTTTGCAGCATCTCATCTTTCATCCGATCCAGTTCTCCCTGACGTCGCAGCGCTTCCTCCAAGACCTGGGCTTGATGCGCGGTCGCTTCATAAAAACGGGCGTTCTGCAAGGCCAGGGCGATGGGCACGCTCAACGTTTTGAGTAGTTGTTGATCTTCTTCTTTTTGAAGTGTGTTTTCTGCATCAGCCAGCGAAAGAATGCCGATCAATTCATCGCGTACTTTGAGTGGAGTATCCAGCGTAAATCCGTCGTCAACTTCCCGTTGGGAAGCGACCCAACGGGTTAGGGTCTGTTCCGTATTTTCGACGCTTAGACCGTAAACCGTTCTGACAGGTTGGCTAATACCTTGCTCGGAAATCGTGGTGAGTGTATGTGTATCTTTGTCCCATAAATGAATGATCCCGCGTTGAATGTTGAGCGCGGTTTTGATGTGAGCGAGTGCACGTCTGGCCACTTCCTTCAATTCGAGTGTCTCCGCGAGCGTTTGTGAGAGGGCGTTCAAGATCGTCAGGCGTTGGCGCTCCGCTTCCAAGGATTCAATCAGGCGCAGGTGCTCAATGGTCGCTGCGACATAGTCTGCAAAAAGCTGCAAGTGCTTGGCATCCGCGGCGGTGAATTGGCCCGTGCGACCTCCATCGACGTTGAGGAAGCCAATGACCTCACCGCGGACGATAAGTGGCGTCCCTACATAGGAGTGAATGTTGGCGGTCCCCTCAATGTGCTGCCAAAGCGAAGAACTAGCTGTGTCCACAATCAGCAGTGAGCAGCGATTCGTCATCATATATTGGTAGGTCGATAGCGCTTCTGGAAACGTTCCGTCCTTTAAGATGGCATTCAGGTCGATGTTCAAGCGATCATTACCGGTCATTGCGGCCATCTCAAGGTGTTGGTTCTTCACAAGGAAGATGTTGGCAGCATCACCCGGCACAATGCTCGATGTTTTTTCAACCGCCAGTTGAATAGCCTCATGCGGTGTGCGCGCGCGCGACAGCGCCAGTCCCGCTTCTGAAAGCGCTTCTAGCTGCCGGCGTGACAATTCGCGCATTGTGACATCCATAACGCTGGCGATCAACGCCGGGCGCCGGGCATGCATCGCATAGGAGCCATAGGCTTCTACGTCAAAGATGCCGCCGTCCTTGCGTATCCCTTTGAATCTGAGGCGAACCGCTTGCATTTCCCCTTGAAGGCAGGTCGCGATGTTTTCCTCAACCTCCGCCCGGTTTTCTGGTGCGGCCAAATCGAGCGGGCCGAGCCTATCAATAATCTCCGCCGGGCTTTTATACCCAAACATCTGTGTTGCAGCCGGATTGACGTACCGTACCAGATCGCCTTGGATAAGCACGATGCCGACGAGGGCGTGTTCAGAAAGGCGGCGGAAGCGCTCTTCGGATGTGCGTAAGGCTTCCTCGGCCTCTGCCCGCCGTGACTCGGCTTCCATGCTCTCCAATGCGAAACTGGCATCGGCAGCGATCTCTTTCAGAAGCTGCATTTCAGAGGCATCAAAGGCATTTTGCGCGGTCGTGCTAACGTTCAGGATTGCATCGATGGCTTCATTGACGCGAATAGGCACAGCGGCGGTTGACCAATCCGAGGATGCCGTACGTGAGCGCGATTCGCGTGGGCGCGATTCGCGCTTTTGCTCGACGATAGTTCTACCTTCATTGAGCACCTGTTTGGCGACGGTCAGGTTGTAGGGGGCTTGTGCGATGCGTGTGTCAAGTTCATCGTAGTGTGCTGAGGGACCGGCGGCGCTGACAGCCGGATACAAGTCACCATTGCGTAGTTCCCCGATCCAGACGGCTTCGTAGCCACACTCCTGGGCTAGGATATTGCACACTTCTTGCAGTAGTTTTCGGCGATCCTGACGAATGTACAGCATCGCCTGGTTGATACGTTTGGTGGCACGCAGCGATTGGTTGAGGCGTTCGAGATAGTCGTTTCGCATACGTTCGTCTCTTACCGGCCCCGGACCAACTGGCGCGCGATGGTGTTGTGTCGTTCAACTGTTGAAGGGACGTCGAGGGTGAGCAGGTGACCATCCTGGATCACGATGCGGCCATTGATGACCGAAAGATCGGTGTATCGCGGGTGGCAGAAGACGGTTGCCGCCAGTGGGTCGTGGACCGCGCCACCAGCGTACCCAAGTGTGCCCAAACGCAGGCCGACAAAATCGGCAGCTTTGCCAGGAGCGAGCTGCCCGATGTCATCCCGCCCCAAAACGTCAGCCCCGCCGCGCGTTCCAATCCAGAGCGCTTCTTCTGCGCTGAGACCGGCCGGGTTACCCGACACGCGTTGCAACAGCATCGCCAGGCGCGCCTCCGCCAACATGTGTGAGCCATCGTTGCTGGCTGAACCGTCGACACCCAGGCCGACAGGGACGCCTGCGTCTAGGTATGCGCGCACGGGTGCGATACCGGAAGCCAGTCGCATGTTGCTGGCCGGGCAGTGGGCTACACCGGTATGCGTGTGGGCCATTTCGCCGATTTCCTCCGCGTTGATGTGGACGCCATGGGCAAACCATACGTCGTCGCCAAGCCAGCCCAGTGATTCGGCGTAGCCTACGGGCCGCTTGCCGGAGGTTTCCAGGCAGTATTCTTCTTCATCCATTGTTTCTGCCAGATGGGTGTGTAGCTGCACGCCGTAAGCGCGCGCCAGCCGTGCCGATTCGCGCATCAAGTCCTCGGTGACAGAGAACGGCGAACAGGGTGCCACGGCGATGCGCAGCATCGCATAAGGCCGCGCGTCGTGGTAGGTCTCGATGACGCGTTGCGTGTCTTTGAGGATAAAGGCCTCATCTTCGACAACGCGGTCTGGTGGGAGTCCTCCCTGGCTCTCACCACGGCTCATCGAGCCACGGGTAGCATGGAAGCGGATGCCGATCTCCTGGGCAGCGCGGATTTCGTCGTCCAGGCGCGCGTCGTTGGGGAAGATGTACAGGTGGTCGGAAGTAGTGGTGCAGCCGGAAAGCATCAACTCCGCCAGCCCAATCAGCGCGCTGACATAGATAGCTTCGCCGTTCAGTCCGGCCCAGATTGGGTACAGTGTCTTGAGCCACCCGAACAATCCCGCATCCTGCGCGGCAGGAATGGCACGCGTAAGCGTCTGGTAGAGGTGATGGTGTGTGTTCACCAATCCGGGGAGAATAATCATACCTGTTGCGTCAATGACTTGATCGGCAGTGTACTGACTGAGTTCGGCAGTTGTCCCCACCGCCGCGATAACGCCGCGTCCTGCGGCATTACTGCGCACAAATAAACCGCCGTTTTTGATACGGCGGTGCTGATCGTCCATTGTGATCAGTTGTGTGGCGTTCTTTAGTAAAAGTGTGCTCATGTGTCCCTCCGTGAGATTGCCAGAGGCTTATTCGAGATCTTGTGCCATAGTTTAACACAACGACCAGAGAGGGCAACCAGCGCCGGGGTTGTTTTGTCTTTCAAGCGTGTTACACTCGGTATTGTATTGGGATGTTGGAACGAGAGAGCTTTTTCTGGAGGATGATGTGCTATGGTTGAATTGTGGAAATGGCTCAGAAGCGTAAGCGGCCTTGGTAGCGTAAGCGGCCTTGGTAGTGTAAGTGTCATCATATTATTGTTAGGATTGTCAACCGGGCAGGCGGTGGCGATTGATCCGCCACCACCGGATGTGACGGGTAAAACGCAGGTTTTGCTGGCGGAAGCTGGTCTTCCCTGGATCGTACGCGATGTCGGTTCCACCGCTCAGACCCTTACGATCTGTCTCGACGTTCCATTGGAGACGCTGCAGGCGGATAATGGCCTGGGCGCTGAGGTGGTGCAGACCAGCGTACGGCAGGCGCTCACGCTTCTCGATTGGCGCGTGTTGCGTGTGCAAGCACATGACCAGGAGACCGGTGTGTGCCGGGCACTCTCGAGTTTTCTGCCTAGTGCTGTGGCTCAAACCCCCGTGTCGACGCAAATCCCTGCCGTTGACGGCGCTACTGCGTTCCCTGCAACTTCGTTTACGCGCAGTCTGGCAGGGAAGACGGTCTACGTTAGTGCGGGGCACGGCTGGCAGTGGAGTTACGGATCGGAGGCGTGGCGTCCACAGCGTGGCGTCGCTGAGGGAATAATCGAGGATCACAACAACGCCGAAGCCGTCGGACAATATTTGATCCCCTACCTTGAGAACGCCGGTGCGACGGTTATCCCAGTGCGCGAGCGGGATTGGAACACAACTCGTGTCGTCGTGGACAATGATCAGGGCGCGCCTGGCTACATCGAGACGGGGATATGGGCTACTTCGGTACTAACCGGTTATGCTGGCGGGACGTATCGCTTTGCTTCCACGGTAGAGGGTACGCCCACGGCGAGGGCTTCCTGGCAGATCGCTGTCCCGAGCCAGGGGACCTACGCGCTCTATGCGTGGGTCTTTCCCGGTGTAAACCGCGCACCCGACGCGCATTACACCATCTCCCATGCAGGCGGAATGACCGACATGTGGCTCGACCAGCGTATCCGCCAGCAGACGTGGCGTTATCTGGGAACGTTCCCTTTCTACGCGGGCACAGCGACGGTGACGCTGGATAACGTGTCAGCAAGCGATGAAACGGTAGTAATCGCTGATGCGTTGCGTCTAGGTAGTGGCAGTTTCGACAGCTTGGACGGCATCGTGACCGACGCGACTTTCCCGGCGCAACGTCCCTGGTGGGAAACGGCAACCTTTTACTATAGCCAGTGGATGGGGCTGAATTACGATGATTGGGAAGGTTTCAACGATGTGACCGCGCGTCCGATGTTCGCGCGTTGGAATCACGCGGGAAGCAGCGAGGACGCACTCTACATTTCGTGGCACACCAATGGTTACACTGGTACGACGCGGGGCACAGAGTCCTACATCCACAACGAGGATACCTTGACGCGCACGCTTGGCAGTCCGGAACTGCAAAACGCCATTCATACGGAACTGCTCCACGACATTCGTGTGGGATGGGATGCTGCGTGGGTGGATCGCGGGCAGCGCCAGGCGGACCTGGGCGAATTACGGATGCTGTGGGATGAGGATCCCGCGACACGGATGCCCGGCGTTCTGTTGGAGTTCGCGTTCCACGACAACCCGGAGGACGCGCAGGCGCTCAAAGATCCGCGGTTCAACCAGTTGGCGGCGCGCGCTGTCTATCAGGGGATCGTTCATTACTTCGAGCAACGCGATAGCGTGGATTTGATCACACTACCGGAGCCGCCAACACATCTGTATGTGCAGAACCTTGGCAGCGGTACGGTGCGCGTGGCGTGGCAGCCTTCACTCATGGATGGCATGGGACTGCGCGGTGAGGCTGCGACCGGCTATCGCGTCTACACCAGCACGGACGGTTTTGCATGGGGCGCGCCGGTTGCGGTTGCAGGGACGTCGACCACGTTGACGGGACTAGCAGCAGGGCAGACGCTTCACGTCCGCGTGACGGCGACCAACAATGGCGGTGAATCCTTCCCCACAGAGGTCTTGGGTGCGCGCGTGGGCGACCATCCGCTGCTGTTGATCGTCAATGGATTCGATCGTCTCCACGCTGACGAAATCGTCATCCAGTACG
The DNA here is from genome assembly GCA_016934645.1 of Anaerolineae bacterium. The sequence continues at coordinate 8,530 of JAFGSL010000706.1, read as the reverse complement.
ATCCAGTGGAGGGGCCGAACGCGCGCATGTGGGTCGACCAGATGAATAACCGGGATTACGTGGTGCATCACGGTGAAGCTGTGCCCGTGGATTACGCCTGGAACAGCGCCAGCAACGAAGCGGTGCGCGACGGTCTGGTATCATTGCAGGATACGCTACTCGTCGATTGGCTGCTAGGCGAGGAAGCTATGCTCGTTGACGGCACGCTGGACACTGCCGAGCGTGCCGCGTTGACAGCGTTTCTCAATAGTGGCCGCGCATTGCTCATCAGCGGGTCCTACCTAGCCTGGGACCTTGACGCTATGGCGCGCGCGCCTGCCTTTTTGCAAGATGTGCTGCATGCCAGATACGTCGTCAGTGACGCCGGGACATCCACCGTCCAGCCGGTGGCTGGTGGCGCGTTTGCGGGTCTGGGGCCACTCACGTTCGATGCACCAGACGTCTACGTCGTCGATGCACCGGATGTGCTCACGCCGTTGAACGGCGCAATGTCGGCGCTCAGTTACGCTGGCGGGGCAGGGGGAACAGCAGCGATCCAGTACGCGGAAGGTTGCCAGCGGCTGCTTGTCCTCGGATTCCCGCTCGAGGCAGTGCCGCAACCGTCACGTAGCGCGGTGATGACGCGCGCGTTGGAATACCTCTCCGCCTGCCTGACGCCCAACACAACAATCACGATGCCTCAAGCAGGTGGTGCGTATAGTGTGACACCCGCCTTTACCGGTTCAGCGTTTGCCTGGGAACTGACGGGAGTGTCGGTGCAGGTACAGCGGATGAGTGATGATGCTTTCTGGACCGGCGTGGATTGGGGCGCAGCAACGTGGCTGACGGCAACGGGAGCATCGCCGTGGAGTTATCTGCTCCCCACGCCTATCGAAGAGGGCGACTATACCGTGCAGGCGCGCGCTGCAAGCACGCGTGATGGTAGCGTGTGGCTTGATCCCACGCCTGCCACCGCAACCTTCACATACGATATCACCCCGCCACTCACACCGACGCTGATCACGCCCACGGGCGGTGTCTTCTTGCGGACGCCATCGCTTGTTTTCCAGTGGTCCGCGCCTGAGGATGTGGGCTCGTCGTTAGGCTATCAACTGGAAGTCATCGCTCACGCGAGCGCTGCCGTGCGTATCTACAACATACCTACAACGACATTCACGACGACGTTACCGACCGGCGTTTACACTTGGCGCGTGCGGGCGATCGATGCGGCAGGCAATGCCGGTCCATGGAGCGATGCTGCTGTCTTTGAGGCGGAAGTGAAGCAGGTTTTCCTTCCATTGGTGATGCATCAATATGAAAAATAACCCCTCTCACGGACTTGTGGCACACTGACAAGCCCGTGAGAGGGTAGCGAGGAGGAATCATGCACACGCGAAGTGGACATGATTTAACAGCCATTTTCAAACCGTTTTCTATAGACCCGGCATAGCGATGGGTATGGTGAAGAAAAAGGTGCTGCCTTTGCCGGGTGCGCTCTCCAGCCAGATCCGCCCACCATGCATTTCCACCAGATTTTTGGCGATGGCCATTCCGAGTCCTGTCCCATTTTGCTCTTCAGCAGCGGGATCGACAACGCGGAAAAATTTGGTAAAGAGGCGGAGTTGATTCTCCGGGCTAATGCCGATCCCGGTATCGCTTACCTCGCAGCGAATGAAATCGGGTTCATCAGCGGAGAGCCAGGCTTTGACCATGATTACACCCTCATCGGGCGTGTATTGAATCGCGTTCCGCAGAAGAATCTTCAGGATTTGCCGCAACCGCTCGTGATCGGCGTAGGCCTGCGGCAGTTCGTCCCATGACTCACATCTGTACTGCAGGTGTTTTTTCTCCACCTCTTTGTGTAGGTTCTTCGCGATCTCGTCAACCGTTGCATTAAAATCGACCGCGCGCAGAGTGAGGCGTAACCGTCCCGCCTCTATCTCAGAGATATCCGAAAGATCATTGACGATGGAGATGATACGGTTGATGCTTTGCCCGATAGTTTCGACAAATTCCTGCTGCTGTGGTTCGAGGGTCCCGGCCATGCCGTTCTTAAGCATATCGCTGTATCCAAGGACGCACGCCATCGGCGTGCGGAGCTCGTGCGCCATCGTCGAAACGAACTCGGATTTGGTCAGGTTGGCTTGGCGCAAGGCTTCGTAGAGCCGCGCGTTTTCAACAGCGATGGCGATATTGTCGGTGACACGGATCACCAGTTCTAGTTTGCTTTTCTTGAACGAGCGTTCTTCGGCGACCAGGTATAACACTCCGATCGGACGTGAGTCGCGCAGCAGGGGGAGCACCAGGTAATGCTCCTCAATGATCGGTTCGCGTGTGGAGATGCAGCGCATCGCCAGCAAGTTGTTTGGATTGACATTGCTGTCTTTGGTGAGCCAGCGAACACCCGCTTCCGCAATTAAACCAATGGCGCCGGCCTCTGCGCCAGATGCAGCGACAGCCCAGGCTGCGCTGCGCTCCATCACCCGGTTGAAGTGCAGGCTGGCGTTAAGATCGCGCACCATCTCCTGTAGGATGGTTAGTTCGCGTATTTTTTCAGCGAGTGCCTGATCGGTTTTTTGGTGTTCCTGTGCATTATAAATCGCAATCGCTGCGTTGTTGGCGAATGCGCTCAGGCTTACCATGTCCTCTTCGGTGAACACGTTAGTGCGTGTGCGGTTGTCGAGGTAGATCGCGCCAAGCTTTTCGCCTTTGTAGATCAGCGGGACACACAACGTCGCGCGCAATCCATATGCGATAATGCTCTCGCTTCCCTCAAATCGCGGATCGATCTGCGCGTTTGTGCTGAGGATTGGGCTTTTCTTCTTGAGTGCCTGCCGCACGATACTGTGGCTGAATTGGATGTCATCATCGGTAAATAACATGTACGAGGTGCTGTGCGTCATCTCTACCTGAGGTTCGCCATCAGAGTCAAGAAGGAGCAGCATACCGCGCTCCGCGGTGGTGATCTGGATGAAGGCATCCAGCACGGCTTGCAGGGTTTGACGCCAATCCAGCGAGGCATTGATAGAGTGCGAGATATCGTAGAGCATATTGAGGCGGGCGCTTTTTTCCAGCATCATATCCGTCTGGATTTGCCGGATCATCGTTTCCCAGGTTTGCATCTGCGTATCAAGCGCCTTAAGCGAGACGCCGTTTTGGAGCGTGCGGCGCTGCTGGCGGATCTCGGTCCGCAACTGTGTCAAAACCTCTTTGGCTTGGGCTGTGCTGATGTTCACGCTCTCCATTAGGCGCCTCCAGCAAGGGTGTTTGTATCGGTAGTATCTGCACTGGACCAATCCCAGAGCCAGCACGCCAGCCCCCCCCAGGGTTGTAGTGGTTCGAACATTGCGTGGGTGTCGCGCGGGGCGCTGTGACGCCCATTATCGGATGAATGGGCGTACCACTGCATACACAATTTTGCAGGGATGTAATCATAGCGACCCAAGCCGAGCATAACTAGCCCCAGGGTTTCGGGTTCGAGGTTGAGGAGTTTCGCCATTCTAGCCGCAAGTGCATCTGCAGAACCTTCCCCCTGAGCTAAAGCCTCGATATGCTCTACGTCCGTGTCGAACTTCTCTGCGATCTGGATTAGTTTCCTGGTGATAGCTGGGGAAACTGCTTCCCGCAATATCTTGTCTCCCCAGAGTATTTGCTCTGGTGTAGGGAAGGCATGGCGTGTGGGGTTGCTGGGCAGCGGATCACCGAAGCGATCCACAATCCATGAAATGTGCTGTCCTTGCTGCGCCTTCTCTTTCTGGGTAAGGATGATGGCTTTAATTACATCTTCAAAGAATGTTGCGCCGCGCAAGATGTGTGCGCCATTGTGCAGGGTCGTCTCCAGGCCCGGCGTGCGGCGTGCGATATCCAGAAAAGGCTGCAGATTTTCTCCGAGCCGGAGCATGCGGCGGGTTTTATGGCTGACTTCCTCGGTATCTTTTCCGCTCAGGCGCTCATCCGTTTGCAGGATAAGCCCAGCCGACGTTTGAGAAAGGGTCAGATAGACGGTATTGCCTGATTGCAGGCGTTCGACGCGGTTCAGGCGCTCCTTAGTGCGATTTACACTGAACGGTGGTAGGAGCAGCCGAAACTGTTCCAGTTTAGATCGCTCGCAGTTAAGCGAGCGCCGGATAATTTGTGGCAGCGAAAAGCTGTCAGGTACCGTTAGAGTCCAGTGCATATTCCCCCTAGCCCGAATGCGTCGAAATCCTCAGGGCCATAGTTTGGTGTACTGATTTCTCTTCCACCATGCGAATGTGCGTGGTGAGGCCCTACTTTGCTATTTAGCATACCATAGGAGAATGTGATAGGGGGTTTCAAGCAGGTTACGGTTTAGTTAAAACATTCGGTCCAGCCAGAAACAAAGTCGGGCGGAATTTTTATCCCGCCCGACAGCATCAAACAGGGCTACTGATCCGGTCAAAAAACTAAAGCCGTTCCGGTATCCAACAGGTATGTAAACGTTTAGAAATTAAGGCTGGATCAGTAAGTTACTTCAGTCCTGCCAATTCCAGACCGGCATCCAAGACTGCGTCCACAATATTGGGGTCAGTTAGCTCACAGTAAACGCGGATGATTGGCTCGGTGCCAGAGAAACGGATAAGCAACCAGCCTGTGCCACCCAAGATATACTGGTACCCGTCGATGGTGACGATATCGGTGACGGGTTGGCCGGCAATAGATGTGGGTTTGGCGCTTTCTAGGCGTGCTTTTGCTGCGGGGCGTTTCTCGGCAGGGAAACGTGTGTCGATTCGCTTGTAGTAGTAGCCCTTTCCCATCTTTTTGAAGAGATCTTCCAGCAGTTGCGACGGTGTCTTGCCCGTTTGCACCATGAAGTCGAGAAAGTAGAGGTTGCCCAGAATACCATCACGCTCTGGAACATTGCCGCGGAAGGCATACCCGCCACTTTCTTCCCCGCCGATGAGGGCGTTCGTCTCCAACACTTTGGGGGCGATATATTTGAAGCCGACGCCAGTCTCGTATACGTCGACGCCGTACATTTCACCCAAGCGGTTGAGCATTTTCGTCGTGGAGATAGTTTTGACGATGGGGCCACGCAAGCCGCGTATTTCCAGCAGGTAGTAGGCCAGCAGACCGTAGGCACGCAGTTGGTCGATGTAGACGCCGTTCTCATCACCGATGCCCATCCGGTCAGCATCACCGTCCATAATGAGGAGCACATCTGCTCCGACCTCGACCGTGCGCCTGAGGGCAACGTCAATGTTAGGCTGGATTGGCTCAGGTCGCTGCATCTCTGGAAAGATGGGGTTGCGTTCGGCGTGTACCTCGATGATGGTGTTGTTACCGCCTCCGAGGAGCCGTGGGAACCAGCCCGCGCCGTTACCCCACATTGGCTCCACGAGAATCTTCAACCCTGCATTGCGCAACTTGTCCAGATCGACGAGTTTGTCAAGATGTTTGATGTAGGCGGCATCCGGATCCCAACGCGTTACCAAGCCCTGCGCCTCAGCATCCGCGATATTGACACGTTTCACATCCTCAATGGATGGAATTGCAGCTTCGATTTCCTTCAGTCCATCCGGCGCTATAGCGCCGCCGAAGGGATCGCGCACTTTGAAGCCGTTATCCGACGGTGGATTGTGGCTGGCGGTAATATTGATCGCGCCGCCAGCCTCGCGCTCAACGACGCTGTAGCTGATCACCGGAGTGGGAGTGTTGTGACTCGTCAACCACACGTGGACACCGTTGCCCGCTATGACTTCGGCAGCGGAAGCAGCAAAAAAATCGCTTAGGAAACGCTGGTCGTAGCCAATCACGACGCCTTTCTGGGCCAGGTTGTGGTTCTTCAGGTATAGGGCAAAGCCCTGGGCTGCGCGACGCACATTGTCGAACGTGTAATCTTCCGCAATGCGCGCCCGCCACCCGTCCGTACCGAATTTGATGTCACTCATAGTGTCTTTTTGGCTCCTTATTCTTCCTTCAGCAGTTCAATGTCAGCATCGACCATCATCTCAATGAGACCCTTGAAGGTGATGTCGGGCTTCCAGTCGAGTTTGGCCTGAGCTTTGCTCGGGTCGGATACCAACAGATCAACCTCGGCTGGTCGCATAAAGCGTGGATCCTGCACGACGTAATCACGCCAGTTCAATCCAACGCGACCGAAAGCGACTTCGCACAGTTCCTGCACCGAATGTGTCTCACCGGTTCCTACAACGTAGTCATCGGGTTCGTCTTGTTGCAACATCAACCACATCGCGCGGACATAATCGCCTGCGTAGCCCCAGTCGCGCTTAGAGTCGAGGTTGCCCAACGCAAGTTGGTCCGCCATCCCCATCTTGATTTTAGCGACCTGGTAGGTCACTTTGCGCGTGACGAATTCCAGTCCCCGGCGCGGACTTTCGTGGTTGAAGAGGATGCCAGAGCAGGCAAAGATATCATAGGACTCGCGATAGTTAACCGTGATCCAGTGCCCGTACACCTTCGCCACGCCGTAAGGTGAGCGAGGATAAAACGGCGTAGTTTCGCGCTGTGGAACCTCGCGCACTTTGCCGAACATTTCGCTGCTACTGGCCTGGTAGAAACGGATGGTGGGATCCACGGTGCGGATGGCTTCCAGTACGCGGGTGACGCCCAATGCTGTGACGCCGCCGGTGAACACAGGCTGTTGCCACGACGCCGGCACGAACGATTGCGCTGCCAGGTTGTAGACCTCCTGCGGGCGGTGATCGCGCAGCGCGGCGATGAGCGACCCTTGATCCAGCAAATCGCCGGAGACCAGGGTGAGTTTGTCCTGAATGTGGTGGATGCGCGAGAATGTGACAGTACTGGTGCGGCGCACCAACCCGATCACGTCATAGCCTTTTTCCAGAAGAAATTCGGCCAGATACGATCCATCCTGACCGGTGATACCGGTAATCAAAGCACGGCGTTTAGCCATAGAACAGAACCTCCTTAGGTTAGTCTGATAGTCTTCAGTCAAATAGTCTTCGGCTGGTTTGACAGACAGCCTGACCGATGTTTCAGAATGGAATGTCGTCCTCGTCAAAGTCTGTGTCCAATTCATCACCGAAGAGGAACTCGTCCAAATCACAGGTGTCGGGATCGATGCCCTCGGCTTCCAGATCGCTCCGGATAACGGCGAGCATAGCTTCGCAGTAAGCAACCTGTCTCTGCAACTTGCTCAGTTCCGTTTCGGTGGCAGATATCGCTTTGTCGATCCTGTTGATCTGTTTCTGCCAATACCTGCGTTCTTTCTCGTCTCCTGTTGCATTGTAGAGGCGTTGGGTGACGTCACGTTCGTAAAGCTGATACTCGAGGTCATATTGAAACTCCTCGACTTCCCACTGGATGTCGCGTAAAGTGATCATCCAATGCCGGAAAACACCAATCTTCACTGAGGCTGTCCTATTTTCTTCTGTCATTCCCTTTACCCTCCTGTTGTAATTTGTCGCCATTCATCCAGGACATCCTGGATCGTTTGTTCAAAGGGTATCTCAGTTTTCCAGTCCGTATCGCGTTCTAATTTTCCGGCGCTGCCATAGATGATGGGGACGTCGGCGGGCCGGTAGCGTTCCGGATCGATCTCCACGCGGATAGGAACGGTTGCCAGAGCGATCAGTTGGTCAACGAGGGATTGGATCGTGCGCGGCTTCCCGGAGGCAATGTTGTAGACCACGCCGGGCGTCCCGTGCACTAGCGCAACGTGATAAGCGCGAACGACATCGCGCACGTCAGTGAAGTCGCGAGCGGGTTCAAGGTTACCCACGCGCATCACTGGCACTTGCTTCCCTGCTTCGATCCCAGCGACCTGGCTGGCGAAGGCCGGCAGCACAAAGCGCGCTGACTGCCCTGGCCCCACGTGGTTGAAAGGGCGCATGCGAATGACGGGCAGCCTGAAGCTGATAAAATACTGGTAGCCCATCATATCCTGCGCGACCTTGCTGACGCTGTAGGGATTCTCCGGGCGCAGGGGATGATTTTCGGTGAGTGGGAGTTCTGCGGCGCTGGCGCGTCCGTATTCCTCGCTGGAACCGATGACCAACGTGCGCGGTGCGAGATTGAGCGCTTTGCAGCCTTCCAGCAGGTTCAGTTGCCCACGGATGTTGTTATCGAGCGTGCCCCATGGATCCTGGTAGGATGTGGGGACGTGGGACTGCGCAGCCAGGTGGATGATGTAATCCGGTGAAGAGTGGGCGAGCAGCGTATAGGTCGCATCAGCATCACGCAAGTCCAGGAAATGTAGCGCCTCGCGTCGGGGATCATCCGGCGCTGGTGGTGTATCGGGATAGCTCGTACCGCTGATGTCCCAATCGGTGTGCGTGAGGAAATAGCGCCGTAGATGCGTGCCCACGAATCCGGTGGCTCCAGTGATTAAGATGCGCATAGTCTTCAGTTAGCAGTCTTTGGTCTGGTCGTCTTTAGTCGGACAGTCTGATCAGGTGATGTCTGGCATTCTATGCCTGGCATTATACGGGATTGAGGATGAAAGTCAATGCTCCATCTCACCGGGATTCCACAGTAAAGACCCACCCATGAACGAGGGAAACAGGCTGGGGTGGGGGTAAAGTTTGGGTTGAGCGAGTTTTTGCGAGTT
>JAFGSL010000705.1 GCA_016934645.1 Anaerolineae bacterium | reverse complement strand
TCACCGGTAAAGATCAGTGGGTCCACGTGATGGGGACCGCCAGCGGGCAATGGGACATCTACTATGGTGTGGTTTGGGGAACGCGGACGGCGCTGATGGCTGGATTGATCATCACTATTTGTGGCCTTCTCCTGGGAAGTGTGATCGGCGCGATCTCTGCCTTCTATGGCGGTTGGGTGGATATGGTGCTGATGCGCATCACCGATCTGTTCATGGCCTTTCCTTTCCTGTTGACGGCCATGACACTCTCGGCAGTGTTGACGCCCAAATTGGGGAAAGGGCTATTTGCCCCCGGCATTGCTTTGATTGTCTTCAGTTGGATGGGGTTTGCGCGCCTCTTGCGGAGCGATATTCTTTCTCTGCGCGAGCGGGAGTACGTTCTGGCTGCGCGCGTCATCGGCGTGCGGGACACGCGGATCATGTTCCGCCACATCCTGCCCAACGCGATTTTTCCCACGCTGGTGTTGGCTTCTATGCGCATCGGCAGTTACGCGATCACGTTTGCCGGATTGAGTTTCCTGGGCATCGGTGCCGAGGTTGGTTATCCTGACTGGGGACAGTTGCTCTCCTTCGCTCGCAATTGGATGACGCAGTTGGGCGACTACTGGTACATCGTGATGTTCCCTGGCGTGGCGCTCGTGCTGTTCGTTCTCTCGTGGAACCTGGTGGGCGACGCCCTGCGCGATGTGCTCGATCCACGTATGCAAGGCTCGCGGTAATTGTAAGCGGTCAGTGATCAGTTAATCCATCTATACCATGCCGTCATTGCTATAGCAATGACGGCATGGTGTTACCAGGCACTTTTGTAGACAGTAGAGCTGAAGGCTGAAAGCACTCAGTTGTACTGAATATCAAAAAATCAATTTGGTAATAGACCGGCGTCGTGTAACAGGGCGGGAGAAGGGGTAGCAAAATCGTCTAAGGATTTTGACTCATGCATAGGTTGCGCTATACTGAAAAGCAACATTGACGCGCCCATATACGTAGTGTGTTCAGAACCGGTGAATTGTCGTCCTTTGGACTTGAATTATTCAAGGAGGGAGCTATGAAATTTGTCATCTATCTTATCGCTGCCGTTGTTGCTCTTTTTGGCCTGATGTTCATCATCGGTGCGCAGGGACAGATTATGCGCATGGTGGTCGGCGTGGTGCTGCTCGGTGCAGCCGGTGCCCTTATCTATTTGACCCGTGTGCAGCCTAAAAAAGAGGAAATCACCCACGTCCAGAAAATTGATCTCACCGGCGATGTGCACCTGGAACAGATGAAGTGCACCTCCTGCGGAGGCGCGCTGGGGAAGGAAAACCTCATTGTGCGGGCCGGCGCGATTTTCGTCGATTGTCCTTACTGCGGGGCATCCTACCAGATCGAAGAAGCACCTAAATGGTAGAGTAATTGCGACTCGTAATTCGTAATTCGTAATCCGTAATTCGTAATTCGTATGGCAGCAAACGGGTTTTGGAACGACCTGCGCCAGGAATTGGCACGGCTGTGGCCTGCGTCGCCCGAACCGCCCGCGCCGGGATTGTATACCTATCCCATCGCGTTGGATGGTGGGCAGCGCCGCGTACACCTGCGCGTCGAAGAAGACGGCAGCGGTATCCTTTTTATCGATGTGACTGAGGTGATCCACCTCAACACCACCGCTGTGGAGATGGCAAAACTGACGCTGGACGGCGTTCCCCAGGAGCGGGCACGGGATATGCTTATGCGCCGCTTCAACCGCATCGATAAAGCGCGCCTCACTCGCGAGTTGGCTGATGTCTACACGATGGTGGCGCGCCTGCGGGAAACCGGTGACGGGTGCCCCACGTGTGCCATCGCCAGCCAGGTGACTTTTAACCCTATCTTCAGCACACCCGTTCACGCTCCCTACAAGGCCGACATCGCACTCACCTACGGCTGTAACAATGCGTGCCCTCATTGCTACAACGAGCCGGACCGCTTCACGATGGCCTCTCTGCCGCTGGACGACTGGTTCCGCGTGCTTGACAAACTTGCCGCGATTGGCATTCCACACATCATCCTCACCGGCGGCGAGCCGACGCTGCATCCCGATCTTCCTGCCATCATCCGCCACGCCGACGGCCTGGGCCTGATCGTGGGGATGAATACGAACGGGCGTTTGCTTTCTCATGCGCCTACCATGGCAGCGCTCACCGAAGCGGGGCTGAATCACGTGCAGATTACGCTCGAAACCTGCCGAGCTGAGGTCCACGATGCGATGGTCGGTGCGCCGGGGGCGTTCGCGCAGACGGTGCGCGGCATCGAAAACGCGCTGGCGAGCGGCGTGCATACCATCACCAACAGCACGCTGACACGCCGCAATGTCCAGGATGCGGTCGCCATCGTCGAATTCCTGCACGGCCTGGGATTGCGCACGTTTGCGATGAATGGGATGATTTATGCCGGGGGTGGTTTCGACGACCCAGACGCGATCCCCGCCGAGGCGATGGCGGCAACCCTCGTGGCCGTGCGTGACCGTGCCGAAGCGCTGGATATGCGCTTTCTCTGGTACACTGTGACCGATTACTGCCGCCTCTCACCACTGGAACTGGGTTTGGCCCCCAAGCGTTGCAACGCCGCTGAGTACTCCATGTGCATTGAACCCAATGGCGACGTTCTTCCCTGTCAATCGTACTACGTGGCAGGCGGCAATCTTCTTGATGATTCCTGGGACACGATCTGGAACAGCCCGTTGTTTCTGAGCTTCCGCGAGCGTGAGATAGATCCGCTTGCGGCGGGCTTGCCGGAAGTGTGTTGGGATTGTCCTGATTTGGAGATGTGTGGCGGAGGTTGCCGTCTGGAGCGCGAGGCGCGCGCCGGGCAACGGGCCGCCGAACGTGGCTGTGCCCGCGCGCGGGTACGCCCCCCCTTTACTTCCTCCCCATTAGGGGGGAGAATGGGCTTTGCGCCGCCGTCCGGGACCACGAGCGCTGTTACACGCGCTACGGGACATTCGCGATAAGCATCAAAAAATGCTTGCGCTGGATCATAATCCGGCGCTTCAGGGACGGTGATTGTGATCCGCGTTAAGCATTGAAGTAAAACCGTTGTAACCATTCAGATGGGACGCATTTTTACGCCTGAACTGACGGCAAGAAGCACACAAGATAAGTGCGTCCCACCTTCAGAACGGTTACAAATTGCTGTGAAAGAGGCAACTATGTTAAGAGAAGGGACCATCCTCCAACAAAATCGCTATCGCATCACGCACTTGCTCGGCAGGGGTGGCATGGGCGCGGTCTACGCCGCCTGG
>JAFGSL010000704.1 GCA_016934645.1 Anaerolineae bacterium | reverse complement strand
TGATTCTATTGCAGAAGTATTCACGCCGCATCAGCTAGGCAGGTTACGCAGATCGTTGCATATTGGGCAAAACATGAGAAGATAGCAAGAGGCAAGAAGCAAAATGCAAGGGAAAACCGAGGAATGATAACGAGTTTATGGACGAACGACGAACGATCTCCCCAGAAGTAGAACCAGAAGAAGTTGCACTGGATCGGGCGCTGCGCCCGCAACGGCTAGACGACCTCATCGGCCAGGATCGCGTGCGCGAAAATCTGCGCATTCTCATCGAGGCGTCAAAGGGACGCAACGAGCCGATGGAGCACGCGCTGTTCTACGGCCCACCCGGTCTGGGAAAAACGACGCTGGCCCATATCATCGCCAATGAAATGGGCGCGAATATCCGCATCACGGCTGGCCCTTCGATCGAGCGCGCGGGCGATCTGGCGGCGATTCTGAGCAACCTGCACGAGAAGGAAGTGCTCTTCATCGACGAGATTCACCGGCTGGGGAAGGTAGTGGAGGAAATCCTCTACCCGGCGATGGAGGACTTCGCGTTGGATCTGGTCATCGGGCAGGGGCCGGGAGCGCGCACGGTACGTTTGAGCCTGCCGCACTTCACCGTGATTGGCGCGACGACGCGGCTGGCGCTGCTCTCCGCGCCGCTGCGGACGCGCTTCGGCGCGACTTACCGGCTGGATTTCTACGAAGAGGCGGCGCTGGAACGCATCGTCGAGAACGCCGCGCGGGCGCTCAACGTGCCGCTGGAACCCGCAGGCCGCGCCGAGATTGCACGCCGGGGCCGGGGGACGCCGCGCGTGGCATTGCGCGTGCTGCGCCGTGTACGTGACTACGCGCAAGTGCGCGGCGACGGCGTTGTCAACGGCGAGATTGCCGCCGAGGCGCTGGCGCTGCTCGAAATTGACGCGCGCGGATTGGATGATCTCGACAGGCGCGTGTTACACACCATCATTGAGAAGTTCGACGGCGGGCCGGTGGGGCTGGAGACCATCGCCGCGTCGGTTGGCGAGGCCGCCGACACAATTATGGACGTCGTCGAGCCATACCTCTTGCAGCTCGGCTTCATCGGGCGGACACCCCGCGGACGGGTGGCGACGCGCCTGGCCTACGAACATCTCAACATCCCCTATACTCAGTTGGAACAAGCCGCGTTGTTCTGAGTCGCCGAGTCCGGCCATGTTGACCACGGGGACGCTGCTCCACAATCGTTACCGGATCGACCGCATGCTGGAATTCGGCGTGATGGGCGCGATGTATCGCGCCTGGGACACCCAGCGGGATGCGCCGGTATCGGTCAAAGAGTTGACGCCCCAACCCGACCTGGATCGCGCCGTCCTCGATCGCCTGCGGGGCGAGTTCGAGCAAGAGGCGCGGATTCTCCGCACGCTGCGCCATCCCGCTATGGCGACCCTGCACAATTTCTTCCACGCCGAAGACACCGGCAATACTTACCTGGTGATGGACTTCGTGGAAGGCGAGAGCCTGGCGGACTGCATCGCCCGCGTTGGCGCGCTGCCCGAAGCGCAAGTGAAAGTCTGGGCCGCGCAGATTTTGGACGCGCTCGAGTTTTGCCACAGCCACGGCGTGCTCCACCGCGACATCAAACCGCAAAACATCATCCTGCGTCCCGATGGGCAGGCCATCCTGGTGGGCTTCGAGCTGGCCAAACTCTGGGATCCCAACGACCCGCGCTCCTGGACGGCCACGCGGGTGATGGGAACGCCAGAGTACGCGCCACCGGAGCGTTGGGGCCTGCAATCATGGCACATCGACGCGCTGAGCGATGTGTACAGCCTCGGCGCGACGCTCTACCACGCGCTGACAGGGAAAGTACCGCAGACCGCCGGAGAACGCACGTCCAATCCTTACCAATTTGTGCCAGTGAAAGAATTGGGGCGAGTGAGCGCCCCCGTCAAAACCGCCATCGTGCGGGCGATGGAGCTACCCCGTGTCAAACGATTTCAAAGCGCAGCCGCCATGCGAGCCGCACTGCTGGATGAAACACCGGTAAGCGCCATCGAAGAGGTACAGCCAGCCCGTCTGATGCTCACGTCACGCCGCGAAAAACTGCGTAACTGGGCGTTGCTGGTGCTGGTAGGCCTGATGGTATTGAGTCTGGCGGGTCTTCTCGGTATGGCGGTGCAGAAGCGGCTCGGCGCGCGGGACGGGAAAACGCCCACGCCAGAAACCGTCATCCCAACAGCGATGGCAACGGCGATCAGTGCAACACCGGAAATCGACAATACGCCATCTCCGGATGCATCTGCCATCCCCACAGAAACACCCACGCCGCGTCCCACGAATACCCCTCCCGCCGTCGCCACAGTCCCCTCCGGATGGACGTTGGCGTTCGGCGATGACTTCACGGACAATACCCACGACTGGGTCGTCGGCAGTTACGAAGACGATTGGGGAGCCGTTACACGGGTCATCAGCGACAATCTGTACACGTGGAATATCACCGCCGCGCGCAGCGTCGGGCGTTGGTGTATGCCCGAAATCGACCCGGTGGCCGACTTTTACCTGACGGCAGACGCACGACGGGTCAGCGGGTCGCTCGATGCAAGTTACGGCGTGGTCTTCCGGCATAATGCCGGGAATTACTACGTGTTCAGTATCCGCGACGATGGCTTTTTCAACTTCAATCTGTGGCACAATTTTGCGTGGCGCGCCGTCATAGACTGGACGGGAACGACGGTGATTCGCCCCGGCGCGGTGAATCAACTGGCGGTATTAGCAGAAGGAGCCCACTTTACCCTGAGCATCAACGGAACGAGGGTTGCCGAAGCGGAGGATGAGCAGTTGGCGGAAGGCGAAATGGGGCTTTCTGTCCTTTTGATCACATCCGGCAACGTTGAATTCACGTTCGAGCACTTTGAGGTTTACATACCGTAAGGTGCAAATAAGAAAATATGGTATGATAGGCAGGAAAAAATTAGAAAAAGGATAGGAAAACAACTGTGATACGAGGGGTACTTTATACTGTAGGTCGTGTTTTGATCGCGTTGTATACGCGGCTTTTTATGGAACTCGATATTCTATGGCAAGCGCCGCTGCCGGAGGGTCCCAAACTCATCGTGGCAAACCATCCAAGTTTTAGCGATCCTTTTGCCATCTCATTGCTCTCCGCGCGCCCGATGGCGATCCTGATCACCTCTTTGGCTTTTCTGGTGCCCATATTTGGCTTCTACCTGAAACGGTCGCGCCACATTCCGGTGACGCCAGGAGCGGGAGGGCCGGCGTTCGATGAAGCGTTGCAACGGCTGAAAGCCGGCGAAACGGTGGCGCTCTTCATCGAAGGCACGATCAGCCCGCCGGATGGCGGCTTCTACCCGCCGCGCACCGGCGCAGTGCGGCTGGCTATGAGCGCGGGCGTGCCGATCGTCCCCGTAGGCATCCAGATCGCACAGGAGCGTCTGCGCGTCATCGAGGCCAAAATCAAAGGGGCAGTCTACCCCCAACAGTGGTATCTGCGCGGCCCGTTGCACATGGTCGTGGGCGAGCCGATGCACCTGGAAGGAGACGTTGAGGATCGCACCCGCGTGAAAGACGAATCGCAACGTGTGATGCAGCGCATCATCGACCTGGTCCATGAAGGCAAGCAACAGCTCAAAGGCCATCGTCAAGCACAACCGGAGTGGAATCCCATTGTGTCAACCTATACTACGAGAAGAGCCAATTAGACAGACGGAAGTCGAACGACGCCAGCGCATTCAAAAATGTTCGAGCATAAGCGCCCTGATCGCCAATGCGTGCGGCGTTGTTTTGATCTCCATTTACTTTGCGTTGACCAATGCGGGTAACGTAGCACCTCAGACAACAGCAATCGATCCCCCCGCCAACTTCAACCTGTTGTTTACCGTACTTCTGCCGACCTTGTTGCTTATCGCAGGCGCAAGATGGGGCAATCGCCGTTCAAAACTACTATCCGATTGGTATCTGGGCCAATCCCTCGAGCATCCAGACCAACCACCACCACCGCATGTACGCACACTCGCCCTAAACCAACCGGTAGAGACCAGCCTGATCTCAATGGCTATGTGGGTTCTGGCGGGGGTCATCGTGGCGATGGTCAACTTCAACGCTCGCCGGGATGCCTGGGACGCTGTGACAACTTTTCTCAGCGTGGGCGGGTTGGCCGGTTCCATCGTCGGCATCATCAGCTATTTTCTGACCGAACGGCTGTGGCAGCCTGAACTGGCACTCTTCTTCCCGGCAGGGGACTTAAGCGCCACTCGCGCCTTTCGGATCACGGTGCGGCGACGGGTGTTACTCTTGTTCACGATGTCCGCCATCCCGCTCCTGCTTCTAGCCTTCACCGCGTACAAACATGCAACGGTGATGATCCAGGCAGATGATCCGGCGACGTTTCTGCCGGGATTGTTGGCAATCGGGGTATTTTTTGTCGGTGTGGGGCTGTTGATGGCGGTCACGTTGGGGTTAACCCTGGGTGCATCGCTTATCGAGCCGGTAGAGACGTTGCGCGTCCACATGGCCGCCGTGCGTGAAGGAAACCTGGAACGCCAAGCTCCCGTGCTTTCCAACGACGAACTGGGGGAGTTGGCCGAAGGGTTCAACGCCATGGTCAAAGGATTGCGCCAGGAGGAAACTGTCCGCCGTCTATTCAGTCTTTACGTGACGCCCCAAGTGGCCGAACACGCGATCGAGTACGGCGCAGCACTGGGCGGGCGGATGGCCGAAGCCACGGTTCTCTTCGCGGACATTCGCGGCTTCACGGCCATGACGGAGCAAATGCAGGCCGATGCTCTTATCGCATTGCTCAATCGGTATTTCGACGCAATGTCCAACGCCATCGTCGCCAATGGCGGACTGGTCAATAAGTTTGGCGGCGATAGTCTGTTGGCCGTTTTCGGCACGCCGCTCAATCCGGCGACGGATCATCCGGCGCAGGCGGTACGGACAGCCCAGGCGATGTGCGCCGCACTGGAGCACTTCAACGCAGACCAGACGCAACGTGGCGAACCGGCCTTACGCATCGGTATCGGCGTCGCCACCGGGCCGGTTGTGGCAGGGAACGTCGGCAGCGAGGAACGGCTGGAATACACCGTCATCGGTGACACGGTCAATCTTGCCAGCCGGTTACAGGCGATGACCAGGGACCTCGACACGACGGTGCTGATGAGCGATGTGACGGCTACGGCGGTCGAAGGGCTGTCGCCCGTCGTGTCCATCGGCGATATCGCTGTGCG
>JAFGSL010000703.1 GCA_016934645.1 Anaerolineae bacterium | reverse complement strand
ATGTCCGTCGTCGTGTCATTTTTGCCCTCCGTTGTTTGACATGATAGTTCATTTTCTAACCTGTCCAACTTTGGGGGCGCACTACATGTCTTTTCGTCTATATTCTTCTGTGATAAGATGAAACCATTCAAACCATTCGTCGGTAGGGGCCGTGATGTCGGGGGGAGGTGGCAGTTTTTCAATTGTAAGTACCGGCTGGCTTGTCTTGCTTTGCTCAGAAGTAGGTATTTGCACCTGTGGTGGGGAACTCTCTTGCATTGCAATCAGGACATCTAATTTGCGACTGATTCGCTCGAAAAGGTTTTGGAAATCGGCTGAAAGTTGGCGGAACGATCTATCAATTTTGGGGCTTTCTGCTGATGACTCTTGCGGTTCGGAGATAACTTGTACATCTATCAAATAGGCTTCATATTCTTCTCGCTCAGTTTCAGTTTTTGCCAGCCTAAGCATATCTGGTAAGAATTCCGCTTCCATCTGCTTTCTTAAGTGTTCCCATCGATCTGCAAACGACCTCAGCAGTTCCAGGAAATATTCATTAACCTTGTTGAATTTACACTGAAGCGTAACTTTGACCCCTTCCGGTTTACGTTCCTCAACATAGAGCCAAATAGCATTTTGCACTGTCGCGGTTTGTGGCGAATCAAAAAGAGCAATTGCGGATATAAGTAGTGTCATTGGCGGAATGTGCTCAAATTCAACGGTATCATAATATGGTTGATGTCGCCGCATAAGGAATGGAATAGCACTATGCATTCCCGGTGCCCACTCTAATGTGTATTTCTCATCGGTGGATGGCTGCAATATGATTCGGTATGTTGGCTCAGCCGGGTGATGGGGGTAGTTGGGATCCAGGTACATAGTTGCTTGCTCTAGCCATTCGAAGAATAGCTGGGGGGAAGTGTCAATCCTGAGTATTTGTTCCATTTGGACTAGCCTCGGTTGAGTTTGTGTGGCGTCTAATTGTCGCTTGACAGTGCAGTCTATTTTTCGTTAATAACGAAAGAAAAAAACTATAGTTAGCCTAAGATAATGGTAGGGTGTTTTCCTCATATAGTGATTTTAATGACTTTCGATTGCTTTCGATTTATTTCGTTTATTTTCGATTTCCGTACCCCTTAATCGCGCAAACTAGTGAATATTTCTCGCGTTATCTCACAAATTATCACGCGAATCTCATTCCCCACACGTTACTCACGCGAGTAGGAGTGATGTGGCCTCGAAAATTCTTTATAAAGAATTTCAGTCTCTTCCCTTTCATCCTCACGCAGCAGTAAGGCTTTTCCAAGATTTAAAATCATCCAGTAGCGTTGTGAAGTACCACGACTTAAGTCTCTGGAAAAGCTGAAGCCATTCCCCAGCGGCGTTTAGTTAACACACAGTGCGCTTAACACAAACTTCCGGTGGACGGATTATTTTCTTGGAATGGCCTAAATGGATTATCTCCCCACTTGCCAATGGGGGATATGACGATACTCCCTACTTGGCCCAGTAGTACGAGCCATATCCAGGTCAATCTTGACTTCACAGCGAGCCTACCTAATGCGTGCAATGTCAATCCAGTTCCTCCCTATGCGTTGCTTCTGTCGCCTCCCGCCCAGGCGGAAGCAGTAGGCGATCTTCGATGGCGGCGCGGTCTATGATGCGGATGGTAGCGGTGTGGGGCGGACGTTGTGGTTCAGGGTAATTCATAAGGACATTCTTCATCTTTGTTACTTACAGTGATTCGATACTTTACGGCAAACGCCTCTTGCCACGTCACCACTATGGATTTGATGTACTTGGGTTCAGAAAGAATAATGATAAAACTTTCTGGTTCATTCGGCTCACTGGACCAGCGAGATGACAGGTCTGTATCGATCGCTTTGCCTGGATGATAGTAACCTAAATTCTGCTCTTGGATCGAAGACGCGCAGACGATATCGTCTTTTGTGATGAGAGGGTTCTGCATTTCGGAATCGTCAGGCCCATAAGCTTGTACTTCCCAAAAAGAAAATCCATAGATTGTTCCCCTCACCAGTAGATCAATTTGAATCCTGTTGCCAAAGCACTCATCCCCTGGGAGTGTAATGATGTCGGTACCGCCGTTGCCGTTTTTTTCTTCTTTCATACAAGGATCAGGTGTCGATGATGGGGTAAATGTGGCCGGGGGAGTATTGGTTGGGATTTGCACAGCCTCTGGCGTGAACATCGTTGTCGGGGTAGCCTGTGTGACAGGCATTAAAGTGGGCGTCGAGGTATATGTGGGTGTCTGAGTAGGTGTTGGAGATGTCGACGGAGTCTGTATTATCGACCATATTAAGATCAAAGCCGGAATTGCTGCCACAATGGATATACCTAGCCATACCGGATATCGAAAGGCGTTGACGATGCGTGTCCAAAAGGACTTTCTCTTTGGTCTGTCTGTTGGCTGGTACTGTATTTTATCTTCTAGAACTATCATTGCGAGTTCATCGGCTAAGTCGGCAAGTTCCTGGTGTCGTGCATCTGTGGAGGGAATCTGCTCGCGGAGCACTCGCAATAACAGGATGAGGGCGTGCGCGTCGTTATCGTCTCGCTTTCCTAACAGATATTTGATGGTTGCCTGGACTCGCGCACCATCGCTGCGAGCTTCCGGTAGATCTGCGGCCCACTGGCTGATACGCGCATCCACGAAAACAGCTTCGAGCGCATCTTGCGTGGCGAATGGGCCACAGTGTAGCAGCGTGGTGCGCAGGCGATTGTACAGCGCGGGGGGGATGCTCATGCTGGCGACTCCTGGGGTGTGGGCGGCAGTAGCAGGCGGTCTTCGATAGTGGCGCGGTCAGTGACGTAGGCAACGTCGAGACATTCGACGAGGAGGTTGGCAGCAGTGAAGTAATGTTCCATCGCTCTTGCTTGTTCTTCGGTAAAATCCCAATCATAGCCAATGTCATAATTTTCAACAATGTTAGTATGAAGTTGTGCTGCAAAGTCTTGCCCGGCCACATTATGCACATTTTCAGTGAGAGGATCAAAGGCTGTAAGTGTCCGGTGCAAATCTTTGAGATCAAGTTCTTTGGCAAGGTCACGATTGAGAAAGACAGCAATGCTGAGGTCACGGTCGCGGGCAAGAGCGTGAGCGAGATTGAGGTCGAGTGCGCGAACAAGTTCAAAAGCGTTAGCGAGACTGAAGAAAATTGAATCTTGAGCCTCTGTGGTGGGAAGTCCTGAGGTCCCAATGCGAATAGTAAGTTCAATGTTTAAATCCAGAGAGATATCAAAAGAGAAAACATGATCTCGGTTGAGGCCAAAGAAAAGGGATGGATAAAGAGCAAGGTTGAGATAAGCATAATACGCCCGTACAGCGGCGGGGTGATAGGATGCCTGGACCGTGGCGGCTTTACGCTGTGCCCAAGCTAAAAAGGTCGCTAGTTTATCATCGTCGTGCGCTATAGCATCCAATGCATCCATGAAATGTGCCGAAAAGTCATCCGCATCATCTAGCATACTCGCCGTCAAAAGAATCACCTCTCGCCAACGAGCGTCGGCAGCATGAGTGAGCAGCCGTCTGATGGCTCCACTATCACCACTCGCCGTTGATTGCACAACGTAGTGTGCCGTGTAGTATTCCTGAAACGTCAAGTGTGCGAAGCTATAGATGCGATGCGCCCGCTCAACCAGGACACCATGTTGCGCAGCGATGGCCTGGAGCACAGCCACCACATCAAAGTCGGTGGTATTGACAGCATCCGCACGGGGCAAGCGTTGGAGATATACAGCAATGTCATGCTCCAACGTCGTCTGCGGGAGAAAGTACTCACCCAGCTCAAAAGCCTGCGCTGCGATACGGGCGAAAAGCTGGTGCTTTCGGCCAATAGAAAGTCCCTCATATATAGGAGCGCGGCGGATGTTGCGCGAGCTGTCCCACTTGCGCAGTAAAGCATCCAAAGCATCGTGGTAGATTTCGACGCGACGCTGCGGGAAGGTGAGGGCATCGTTGAAAGCCAAACACAGCATCGCTAGCAGCAAGGGTTGGCGCGCCAGTTCCCGCAGCCCTCGATTGTGTTCCATTTCCAGTTCTTGCAAGAACGACGCGCTCTTCTCCGGGCTGTGGATGAACCATTTCTTGACGAACGCCGTAATTTGCTCGCCGGTGAAGTCGGCCACCTCGACGTAGGTGAAAGCGTCGAAAGTGTAATCGGTGGCAGCGACACGGCAAGTAATGAGCACTTGCGCACGCGGATAGCGGAGACAGAAGTCGCGCAAGTCCTGGATGGCGCGGTTACGCCGCTCGCCTTCCTGCGTGATTTCGTCCAGTCCATCGAAGAGCACGAGAGCATCCTCCGTGTTTGCCAGCAGGTGTTCAAGGAACGGAACCGCACTGGGAAATCCGCAAAGCGTAAACTGCTCGACGATAAAATCCAGCAAGGTAGCACCGGAATCGGTCCAATCTTTGAGCATAACAAAGATGGGGACCTTGCCCTGTGGATCATTTGTTGCCTCGAAAGCCAGATGCTTAAGAAACGTGGTCTTCCCTGCACCGGGTTTGCCAAGGATGAAGAGCCGATGCCCGCCTTCCTGTTGAAAAATCTCCGCACCGGGGACTCGTTTGGCCTGCTCTAGGTGTGCCGGATCCTGTTGTAGCCGGCGGATATCAAAACGCCGGAAGGCTGAAGGTTGGTCGTGGATGTAGACCTCGGTGAAGATGTCATCGAGAGGCACAGGGCGTGGCTGCCCAAAGATGCGGGTGGTGCCGTGACGTTGCCGGACACCTTCACGGTAACGCGCCAAAGCGGCTTCCCATTGCGGCGAACTGGGCACACCAGCACCCAGTTGATCCTTGAGGTATATGATCAGCGCTGAGAGGTCTTGATAACATTGGTCAGCCGGTGAAGTGTGATCCAAAAGCACGTGCAGAAAGAGCAATAGCGCACTTTCACCACCGCTGTTGTAATGGTCGCCGAGATACGCGATCAGGCGATCCACACGTGCGCTTGGACTATCGGCTTGCGGTACTGCATCCTGCCATTGTGCAATTCGGGCGTCACTAAAAACGGCATGAAGTGCAGCATCACTATCAACAGGTGCACAACGCAGTAACCTATGCCGCAGGCGATTTTGAAGTCCGGCAGGAATAGTCGGCATAGTAAACTCCTTGGGTCATAAGTTAGGCAAATCCCTCCCTGGCAGCGCATCCTCCTGCACGATCACCCCATACCCCACCTTGAGCGCATCACAGAAGTGCCACTGGGTGCTCCGAACCTTGAGCCGCTCATCCTGGCATAGCTCCGCAATGAATGTGATACACAGAGCGGCGTTGCTGTCGAAGGGACCGCAGCGCAACAATGTGCCCGTGAGACGATTGTGTAAGTCTGGTGAGATGCCCTCCATCCCTTTAGTCCTCCACCTTCCGAATGTTGAGAAATCCTACGCGAGTGAGCGCATCGCGCCTACCAAAAATTCGTTATAAAGAATTTTTCATTTGCCTCGTCATCCATCACCTGCTCCTCAGTTCCCACACTCCAGCGTGTCACGCCACGTCGTGGGCTTCTTCCGTTCAATACTCCCACGTCTCGTGCGCCAGGGGCGCGGCATTCAACAGGTCCCGTGCCAGCCGCCACTGGGGCATAAACTTATCCATATACGCCACAAAACGGTCGTTGTGATGCCGCTCTAACAAATGCACCATCTCGTGAACGACGATGTATTCCAGGCACTGGGGCGGTTTCTTGACCAGTTCCAGGTTGAGCCAGATACGGCGGGCCTCGGCGGTGCAGGTGCCCCACTTGGTCTTCATCCGCTTGACGTACCACTCTGCGACGTGGACGTCAAGGCGCGGCTCCCATTTGGCGATGAGCGGCGGGATAGCCGCCTTGAGCTGTTGGCGATACCATTCCTGTAACACACGCTCGCGTTGCGCGGTATCGCTGCCCTCCCGTACGAAAAGATCGAGGGTGTGGGCGTTACGCACGACGACTTCTGGGGGTGCATCGTGATAGATGACGTTGAGCAGGTAGCGGTCGCCCCAGTAGTAGTGGCTCTCGCGATTGATGTATTCACGGGCAGATTGCCGGTCCTGGCTCTGGAAGTGTGCTTGCTGGCGCTTGATCCAGGCCAACTTGGAGATGACGGCCAGACGCACGGCCTCATCGTCGATTAACAGCGGCGCGGCAACGCGCACGCGGCCTTCCGGCGGGTAGACGGCCAGATGCAGGTTCTTGATGTCCTTACGGACGACGTCCACAGTGATGTCACTGACGGTGATCTGGTGCATTTTGGGAGAGACGCAAGATTTTGCGTCTGTACAGTGTTCAATATTCATGTTGATTCTTTACCAGTTCAAAGATGGCCTCGACTTCATCCTCGTTGTTCACAACTTGGTAGATGGCGTACTTGATCTCGCGCTCTTTGACGACGTCACCGCGCCACTCGGCTTTCTTGGTGGTGCGGATGGCCGTATCCAATGCGAGGGCGAGGTCTACGTCATCGCCCAGGTTGTCGTAGAAGGCACGGCGGGCAGGAGTGTTGAGGGTGGGCGGGTAGCTGGGACCGGTGGCGGGATTATGGACTTGGCGCGTGAGTTCGACCACTTTGGCAAGGTATTGCTGGTATTCAACGGCTTGTTTTTTGCGCTGTTGGATCAGCGTATCAAGCAGGTCGGACATACGGTCGTAGTACTTGGGGTTGACAGGGTGTTCGTCGATGATGACGCGACGGACGTTGTTTTCGATGGTCTCAGCGACGGCCTCCGGGCTGGTGCGGATGCCCTCCGGGAGTTCGTCCACGGCAGCCGCCCCGCGCTCGACGATGAGCTGGATCAAGCTCATATCGTCGAAGGCCGAGATTTTCTGGCTCGCTTCGGCGCGGATATAAGCATCGAGGAGGTGGCGCATCGCGGGTTCGTATTGCTTGAAGTCCACGTAGTCGTTGCTGGCGATCTGGACTTCCTGGCGTACTTTGTCGTAGTAATCGGCTTCTTGCCGGATCTGCTCTGCTTCCTGCGGCGTATAACCGGCTTCGGACATATCGTTGGCGAGGTTGGCGTAGGCGCGGACCAGGGAAGCGGTGAGTTTGTAGAGCAGCACGCGCCGAGGTTCGGTCTCGCTGAGCGCCTCTTTGTCGGTGGTATCTGCGGCACAGAAGTAATGCAGGTAGTCTTCGGTACGCTTGGGCGGTGCGACGGGTTCGCAGAGGGCCTTGATGGCCTCGCGGGCATCGTCCAGACGTTCCTTGCCCTTTTCCAAACGATTGGTGAGTAGGCCCTTCACGTCTTCCTCGTCGTAGGCATCGAAGGCTTCTGAGGTGTAGTCCTGGATGGATTTTTCCAGGCTCTTAAACAGATCACGGTAGTCCACGATGTAGCCGTAGGGTTTGTCCTCGCCATCCAACCGGTTGACGCGGCAGATGGCCTGGAAGAGGCCGTGGTCCTGCATCGGTTTGTCGATGTAGAGATAGGTGGCCGGAGGTGCATCGAAGCCGGTGAGTAGTTTATCCACGACGATGAGGAGCTTCATCTGCCCGGGTTCGTCGACGAATTGCTTCTTGACATTCTTCTCGAATTCTTCGACGCGCTGCATCGCTTCGTCTTCCGGTTGGTGGAAGTGCTCGGCCAGCATTTTGCGATAAATGGCATACTGGCGCAGCTTTTCGGTGCGCCCTTCGCCGGT
>JAFGSL010000702.1 GCA_016934645.1 Anaerolineae bacterium | reverse complement strand
TCAGGCGTGGCAACTTGAGAATCAGGCGGCACAACTGCGCACTGTTGAGCAGGCGTTGATGATGGCTTCTGATCTGGACCATTTTGTGAGTATGCTGTTACAACAGTTCCCCACACTAGGTATCCCTGGCTGCACTGTCGCGCTCTATGAAGATCCTGAGCAGCCGGTGCTCGCTCGCATCCTTGCAGCCTACGATACGAAGGGGCGTGTGGGGCAAGAGTCGCCGTTGTTTGCTTCGCAGATGTTGTTGCCGGAAGCACTCTGGCCACAGGATCGACGCTTTAGTCTGGTGCTTATGGCGTTGTATGTGCGTGACGAACAATTAGGCTATGTCTTGTTTGAGCTTGGCCCACGCGATGGCGATTTGTACATCGCGTTGCGCGAGCAACTCAGCAGCGCCCTACGCGTGGTACGGTTGATCGAAGAGAACCGCCGTACCCGGGTTTCACTTGAGCAGTCCTACGCTGTGGTGGAACAACAAGTGCAGGCGCGCACGGAGGAGTTGCAACGGGAAATTGCTACCCGCGAGTCGTTGTACGAGCGGCGAGCCCTTCAGGTGCAGACCAGCACACAGATCTCGCAAGAGGTCGCCACTGTTCCCGCGTTGGATGAATTGTATCGCCTGGTAGTCACGTTAATCAAGGAGCGTTTTGACTACTACCACGCACAAATCTTCCGTTATGATCCGGAAATAAACGCCGTTCGCTTGATCGTTGGCTACGGCGAGGTCGGGCAGAAGATGCTGGCGGAGGGACATCAGATTGAGATGGGGATGGGCGTTGTTGGCGCGGCGGCAGAGACGGGAGAGCCGGTTCTGGCGACGGACGTGACGCAGGATCGGGACTGGCGTCCCAATCCTAATTTGCCGGATACACAGGGTGAGTTGGCTGTGCCTATTCGCCTGCGCGATCAGGTGTTCGGCATCCTGGACGTGCAAAGTGCCCGCGCGGGTGCCCTGACCCCGGACGATCAACTGCTGCTACAACAGTTGTGTGGGCAGATTGCGGTTGCGATTGAGAACACGCGTCTGCGTGAGGAAATGGAGGAGCGTCTGGAAACCTTGAATATGCTGCAACAGTCAATGTCGCGGGAGGGGTGGGAAGCCTTGCGCGAGCAGCGGCGTGGTCTCCAGGGCTATGTGTACGATCAAGGTGAAGTTGAACCGCTGGCGCAGCCTCCGGAAGCGGAACGCGAGGTGTATGTGGCACCGGTGGCAGTACAACAAGAAGTCGTAGGGCAACTGGCTGTGCAAACCGATCCCGAGCACCCGCTTTCGACAGAGGAGCAGACACTATTGAACGCGATTGCAGAACAGGTGGCGTCGGCGCTGGATAGGGCGCGGCTGTTCGAAGACACCCGCCGCAGCGCTGCACGCGACCAGATCATCAGCGAATTGAGCGCGCAGATGCGCACCTCGCTGGACATCGATCAGGTGCTCCAGAACGCCGTCCGTGAAATGGTCAGCACGTTGAACTTTGCACGCGTCGAGGTGCGGCTGAGCGGCGAAGAGCTAGTCGGCACGGCTGCAGAGGAGGTCAAGGCATGAATGCCCTGTTGACGAACGAAACCCTGCAAGTTGCAGCGTGGCTGGTAAGTTTGCTGGAGTTGATTCTGGCTTTATACATACTGCTCCTCAATACCCGGCATACAGCCAATCATCACGTCAGCCTCTTGCTGTTCATCTTTGCCATCAACAACCTAGCTATGGGGATGTTATTTGGCGCCACGCAAGCTGCGGAGGCTATTTTACCTACTTTACTCCTGGCGATGACGTCAGAACCCGCTAAAGTAGGATTGCTTTTGACGGCTATCGTCCTTCTCAAGCCACAGTGGGTGCAAGGGCGCCGGCAGTGGTTAGGATGGCTGTTGCACATGCTTGTCTTTCTGCCAATGGTGTTGACCGCCATCGATGCTCTCCGGAATACTGGATTGTGGTACCGCGGCCTGGATACTGTGAGTTACACCGGTGGCTATGTTGCCAGTGGTGTTTATGAAGCCGGAAGTGTGGCGCGCTTTATTCGACCACTTTATGTCTATGTCTTCTCCTTGTTGCCGTTTTTGCCAATCTTGTGGACGCTTATCAGCCGCAAAACGCCACGCGCGACGCGCCAGTTGGCCTGGATGCTGTTGATCACGGAGTGTATCGCGGTTATTGTACAATTCGGACTACGCGACTTCATCGGTTCAGGCGCAACGTCGATTGTCACCACCACATTCTTTGCCTTGGGCTATGCTTACACCGCGTTCCAGCAAATGATTTCCGAACGTCGCGCCCAACGCGGGCGCTTGCGTCCGCGCTTAACCGTGTTGACGTTAGCGATTGCCGTTCCCATCCTGCTCGCGCTGGTTGGATTCATGATCTTCCGTTCTTCTGAGATCATTGAAGGCCAGGCGGTCGAAACATTGAGTGCGACCAACAGTTTGCTGGCAACCAGTGTGGAGCTGTGGTTGGATTACAACGTCAAAGCGTTGCAGCAGTTGGTGACGCAGCCGGAAATTCAGGGAATGGAACCTGCTATGCAAGCACCGGTCTTGACGGCTATGGATGCGGTTTACCAGCATATTTATCTAGTTAGCACAACTGACCTGAGTGGGATGAACGTAGCGCGCAGTGATGGTGCTGCGTTGATGGATTATAGTGACCGTACGTGGTTCCAGGACGTGCGGGACGGCGCTCCGCTCGCCTACCAGGTAGCGATCGGGCGCACGAGTGGAAAGCCCGCACTTATTGTCTCGATGCCGATTCATGATCAATTAGGCGACCTCGTCGGCGTTGGTATGTTTGCTGCTACTTTGGATCGACTTTCCAGTGAGGTTGCCGTAACGAACTTTGGCGAAACAGGTGTGGTGTATGTGGTAGACGCTGATGATCGCATCATCGCCCATCCAGATCCGGTGTTCTCCGCTGCAATCGTTGATATTCACGATTCTCCAGTGGCTCAGAAATTGCGTGAGGGCGAAAAGGAACAGTTTGGTTTCGTCGATGCTGAAGGCCGGCAGTGGCAGGCCTACGTGGCTGCCTTGGATAACGGTTGGGGCATCATCACACAGCAAGAATCTGCAGAGTTGCGCGCCCCACTCATAGGACTTAGTCACAGTGGCGTGGTGGTCTTAGTCCTTGGGGCACTATTGCTGGGCGGGTTGACCTTTTTCACTATGCGCCAGGCTTTTGCGCCAATCGATGAACTGACCGCGACAGCCGCTGCGATTGCCGAGGGCGATTTGACCCGTGCCGCGCCAGTGGTGAGTGAGGACGAGTTGGGTGCCCTGGCGCGTACGTTCAACAGCATGACCGGGCAGTTGCGCGAGTTCATCGGCACGTTGGAGCAGCGGGTGGCCTCGCGCACGGCCGATCTCGAACAACGCTCGGCATACCTGCAAGCATCGGCGGAGGTGAGTCGCGCGGCGGCCTCGATCCTGGATCCCGACGTGTTGATCCGCCAGGCCGTTGAATTAGTCCGCGACCGTTTTGGTCTGTACTACGCCGGTTTGTTCCTGGTGGACGAAACCCGGACGTGGGCGGTGTTGCGTTCAGGTACGGGTGAGGCCGGGCAGGCGATGTTCTCGCGGCGGCACCGCATCCGAGTCGGCGAGGGCATGATCGGCTGGAGTATCGCGAACGCGCAAGCGCGCGTGGCCTCGCACGCCGAAGTCGATGAGGTGCGCGTCATCAACCCGGAGCTGCCGGATACCCGTTCGGAGGCGGCTTTGCCCTTGCGTTCACGGGATCAGGTACTCGGTGCGTTGAGTGTGCAGAGCACTCGGCCGGATGCCTTTGACGAGGCGACGTTGACGGTGCTGCAAACCATGGTCGATCAAGTGGCGATTGCTATCGACAATGCACGCCTGTTGGCACAAGCCCAGGAGGCCCTCGAGGCTGAGCGTCGGGCTTACGGTTCGCAGATGCAACAGGACTGGGGCCTGTTAGCCCGCACCCGTGCCACCACGGGATATGTCGGTGCGCGCGCTGTGACGGATGTAGCAGCGAATGATGCGAAACCGGATGTGTCGCTGTTCCCCGCCCAGGGTGAGTGGAGCTCCGAGATGCATGCCGCGCGCCAAACACGCCAGAGCGTCCGTGGCTACACCGATGGGATGCCGACTCTGGCCGTCCCCATCCTGGTGCGCGATCAAGTTGTGGGGGTGCTGAACTTCAGCAAGAGCCAGGATGCCACGGGTCTCTCACCGGACATCAACTGGACACGCGAGGAAGTCATCTTGCTCGAGTCGCTGGCCGAGCAAATGGGGCAGGCGCTGGAAAGTGCGCGCCTTTACCGGCAGACGCAACTCCGCGCCGCTCGCGAAGGCGTGATCCGCGAAATCTCGGATCAGATGCAGCGCGCGCCCGATCTATCGGCGTTGGTGCGCGTGACGACCGAGGCATTGAACAGGACACTCGGTGGATCGCGTGTCTACGTGCACTGGGGCATTCAGGCGCAAGGTGTAGAAAAGACCGGACACCCCGACCACCGGCAGCCTGACGGAGGAAACAATGGCGAAGCAGAGTAGACGTACGGGCGGTCATTCGTCCCGCAGAGAAACGGCAAGCGCGGGATCATCTCGTCAGAAAAGGCCAACGCTCGGT
Source organism: Anaerolineae bacterium (assembly GCA_016934645.1). Next base: position 785 of record JAFGSL010000702.1, on the reverse strand, counting down.
TTATTTATCGATACCGCCGTGTCGGGATACCAGAATGCGCTTTTGCAAGGGGCTGACGATCTGGCTCGTGAACGCGATGTCAACCTGCTCTGCTTTGTAGGTGGTTCTTTGCATCCGGCCGGACAATCCTCCGATCCGTCCAATGTGCTTTACGATTTGTGGAGTGAAGGCGAGATTGATGGGTTGATTATCTCCTCCGGCTCCATCGGAACGCTGGTCGGTCTGGAGGTCATGCAGGCGTTTTGTGAGCGTTTCCGTCCTCTCCCACAGGCCAGCATTGCGTTACCCATCGCCGATGTTCCGAGCATATTGCTGGATAACTACGCGGGTATGCGTGCGGTGGTTGAGCATCTTGTTGAAGTGCACGGCTACCGGCGTATTGCCTTCTTTCACAAACAAGAAGGACACCCGGAGAATGACGCGCGCTATAACGCTTACGTTGATGTGTTGACAGAACATGGCATTGCGATTGACCCTAATCTCGTAGTCCCTGGCATTCACTATAGCACACCTGCGACCGGCATCCAGTTGTTGTTTGATGAGCGACGACTAAGTCCACGGAGCGATGTTGAGGCCCTGGTTGCCAATGATGATTTCTTTGGACTCCAGCTACTGAATATTCTGCAAGCGCGCGACATCCGCGTGCCCGATGACGTGGCGCTTGTGGGATTTGATGATATCGAGGATAGCCGGTATGTGATGCCTTCGCTGACTACAGCGCGGCAGCCTTTGCACATGCAAGCACGCCGCGCGGCGGAATTGGTGTTAGCGCAACTCCAGGGTGA
>JAFGSL010000701.1 GCA_016934645.1 Anaerolineae bacterium | reverse complement strand
TCACAATTTTGGCTCGTAGTAACGACTGAAGTCGTTAAAAGAACCACTAAAGTGGTTACTACGAACGTAGATTTTCGATCTACTGAGTCTCAGTAATTCACAAAATACTTTGAGGGGATCGCCAGATCCCCGCTCTGGTCTGGATCTGGCGATCCAGACCAAGCAAAAGTAAATCTACTGAGTCTAGTCACGCACCGCCAGCGCCTTCTCGACCTGTCGCCAGATCGTTTCGTCGCGCTCGTACATCCGCAGCGCCGCCAACGCAGCGTCGGCGTGGACGCGCGCTTCGTTGCGGACGATATCCAGCAGGTAATCGATGGCCGACTCGCTGCGCAGCGTCGCAAGCGCCAGCAGCAACGTGCGGCGGAGTTCTGCATCGAAGGTATCCTCCCACGCATCGCGCAATACAGTGAATGCGTCTTCCTGCCGGGATTCGCCCAGCGCCAGTGCTGCGGATTCGGCAATCGCCGGATCGGTGCTTTTGAGGTACCCCGACACGAACAGCAGCGATGTTTCCGCATCGAGCTTGAGCAAGGACAGGAAGCACTCGTAGAGAACCGCCACCTGCGCGTCGCCCGTAAGGACCTTGAAGTGCAGCAGCGGCACACTGGCCGGATCACCGGTGTAGGCGAGTGCGCGGGCAGCGGCGATGCGCGCATCGGATTCAGGATCAGCGAGCAGGTGCGCCAGCTCAAGCAACGCGTGGCGGGAACGCATCTGCACCAGCCCCAGGGCACACGCACCGCGCAACGGGGCAGCGATATCCACCTGTCCGCCCCACACCGGTTCCATCTGCACGTGGTGAACGCCTTGCAGAAACACGCCTTCGGCAGGACATTCACACACGCGCAGCGCATTGGCGATGGCGATTTTGGCCCGGCAGCCGGGATCGTTCTTGGCGGGATTGCGCATAAACGTGGCAAAAGCTGCCGCGAGGTCCAGCTCCAGATCGGCGAGTTCCGCCTCAGCGACGATCTCCGCGGCTGCCACAGCGATATGACTGTTACGATCGACTAACGCTTTGCGCAGTTGCGTCAGCGCGTCTTCTGTGATCGGTGCGTCGCGCAGAGCGTGGAGCGCGGTAAGTTGATCTTCGAGCGCACGTTTCTTTGTCATAGAGCACTTTCTACAGCAGATTTACCTTCTCCTGTCGCAGCTTTCCCAACGTGAGGCGCGCCTTGCGTGCCACGTCGATGCCATAGGGACAGGCAATGCCTTCCGCCTCCGCCAACAGTGCATCGGCATCCCAGCCGGAAGCAGCAAAGCGCTCACGCGCGATGCCTGCCAGATCGAACCAGCCGGAGAGGCGCAGACGCAGTGCGTAGTTCGCAGGATCGTGCGGCAGATAGTCGATCATCTGGCGATCCACGTAGCCTTCCAGACGGAACAGCGCCATCAGGTCAGCGGAGCACGCGCCACATTGACGGCAAACGTAGCTCCCCAGCTCCGGCGCGTCGTGCAATGCCGCCGCACGCTCCTCAGCGTTCAATGGCCCTTTCGCCAGCGCGGCGACCGCTTGCTGCACGTGTTCGACGACGTTCATCCCGCAGATCAGCACTTCTGAACCAGAACCAAGTGCATAACGCAGCGCGAGTTCCGGCGCCTGGTAAAGGAAGCCATCGGCCAACGGCTTCATCGCCGTGATGCCGACGCCCTTCTCCCGCGCCAGCGGATAGATCTCGCGCTGGATTTCGGGCACGTACTGCTCCTCGAGGTAGTTATCCCAGATGAGAATGACCGACAGAGGCAGGCGTTTGAGCGCCTCAAGGTACATCTGCGGCGGACGGTGGCTGCTGAAGCCCAGGCCACTGATCACCCCCTCATCCTTGGCCTTGAGCAACGCCTCCAACGCGCCGCCCGGCCCGGTGATCGTGTCCATGTCTTCCAGCGTGTTGACGCCATGGAAGAAATAGAACTCGATGTGGTCGGTGCGCAGCGCAGTCAGCGATGCTTCAAGTTCACGGCGAATGCCCTCGCCGTCGCGCTTGCCGCTCTTGCTGGCGAGCACGACCTGGTCGCGGCGGCCGGCTAGCACTCGCCCCAGCTTCTCCTCCGACGCGCCGCCGCCGTAGCTACGCGCCGTCTCGATGTAGTTGCCGCCAGCCTCCAGAAAGGTGTCGACAACCTGGCTGACAATCTCTGATGAAATCTCAACCTGATGAAATCCGCCAATCCCCAGGCGGCTGACGGTAAAACCGGTCTTTCCTAATGCAATTTTTGGTAATGTTGCTTTTGTGTCCACTGTATCCTCCCGTTAAGTCAGATTGTCTTTAGTCCAGTAGTCATTCTCACACGCCGCCGAAGTGGGTCAGAGTGTGCGCGGCGGCTTCAGCACCGGCGTGCAACGCCTTGCCGATGTCAAAATCCTCAAACCAGGAAACGATAAACGCGCCTTGCAAAGTATCGCCGCAGCCGGTGGTATCGACGACATCTGCGACCGGAATCGCAGGTTGGAAGTAGGCCTCGCCTTGCCACAACGCCACGCTGCCCTCTGCGCCTAGCGTGACGAGGATGAGCACCGGATGCTCCGCGGACAGCATCCTGGCGCGCTCCACGTCCTCGCGCCGTGCGCTCAGCACGGCAACGGTGATGCGGTCGATGTGGCGCTCAAGGCGATCAAAGTCACGCGTGTCGAGAAAGTCCGCGACGAGTTTGGCGTGCGGCGACAATCGCGCCACAGCCGTTGCAAAGTTGGGATCGCCCGCCCCAATCGCCACAACGTCGAAGGTGTTCACAAACGCCCAATCCGCGTCGGAGAGCCGGAAAACGTCGAACACGCCGCCCTGCCACGCGTCCGGCGGATCCTGGCGGTCTCCATCGGTGAGATAGAGCTTGTGGGTCGCGGTCGCGCCATCGAGACGGTAGACGTGGCTGACGTCGATAGCCTCGGCGCGCAGATGAGCGAGGATCGGCTCCGCGTAAGCATCGACGCCCACTGCGCCGACCACGGCGACACGTTCCACGCCGCTGCGCCGGCATTGTGTGGCAACGTTGAGCGCATTGCCGCCCACGTATTCGAGGCCCTGGTCAACATAAAGATCCATAGACAGACAGGTCAACGCCACAACGTCCAAAGATTCCCCCTTAGACCTGACAGGTTTCAGAAAACCTGTCAGGTCTGTACGATTCAACATCATTCACCCGCCGCCACCTTCACCCGCGACAACGTCAACGACGACAACACAAACAGCGCCGCGTACAGCGCGAAGATCACCAGGTAGCCCAATCCCGGTTGCAGCGCATTGAAGAAGTCGGCCATCGGCCCGCCGAGGCCCGCGCCGACGATCCCCGCACCCGCGCCCGCCAGGTTCGAGATGCCCAGGTAACGACCGGCATCTTTCTTCGGCGCGAGGTCCGTACCGAGCGCCCAGTTTGTCGCCATAAACGTCCCTGCCCCCAGGCCAATGATGCACCCGCCGACAATGACCACCGGCATCGTCGAAGCGAAGAGCAAGACAACCGTCCCGCCCGCGGCGACAAGGCCTGCCAGCATCACCAGCCGCTTGCGGCCGATGCGGTCGGCGAGATAGCCGCCGCCCAGCGCCGAGGGGATGAGAAAGCCCGCCACCGCCGCCATCAGCATCGTCGTTGCGGATGCGGGCTTCGGCACGTGGAGAACGTCCGCCAGATAATACTGCGCGAAGCTCTGCACCGAGCCAACCGCCGCCAGGAAGAGCAGCCGGTTGACGATCCACCAGATGAAGCTCTTCTGCTGGCGCGCCTCCGCGCCGATGCCCACCCACGCGCCCAGGTAGACGCCCACGAAGATCGATCCCGCCATCCCGATCAACCCCATCAGGCCGACGAAGGCTACCTGCACGCCAACCGCCGCGCCGCGCGCCGTGACCAAATCGCCGCTGGCCGTGACCAACCACGTGGCAAAGCGCGTCACCGTAACGAAGATCGCCGTGAGGAATACCAGGCGCAGCGCCGCCTCGCCTATGCCCCTGGCGGGTTTCTCGCGCAACGGCTCCTCGTGAACGCAGAGCACCGTCGTCAACGTCGTGAGCACAAATCCCGCGCACACAATGCCCACGACCAATCCGACTTTTCCCGCGTCCACCAGCGGGCCGATGAAGAGCACGAGGAAGACGGGGATCAGCTCAAAGACGGCCTTGACGCCTGACGCGCGTCCCCGTTGGTGTTCCGGCACGATGTCGGGGATCAGCCCTTGCAGCGCGCCGTGCGCCACGTTCGACGAGACTTGCAATACCACGATGCCGACCAGCAGCACCGCGTAGGGCGTCGTCACGCCGAATGCCCGTCCGAAGAAGCTATCTGATGCAGCCCCAATAAATGACGGCGACGCCCCGACGATAATCAGGAACAGCACATTGAAGAGCGCGCCCACCACGATGTACGGGCGACGACGGCCATAACGGGAGGTGCTGCGGTCGCTCAACATCCCGGCGAGTGGTTGCACCAGCATCGCCACCGCCAGCCCGACGACACGGATTGTCGCAAAGTACGTGTTCTTCTGCTCCGGCGGCATAAAGAGCAGCACGAGATAGGGCAACAGAATCGGCGTGATCGTGCCAGAGGCAATGTTGATCCCCAGCCAATACGAGTTGATGGTCAGATAGTCATACCAGTGCATATCCTTTTTCATCTGATAAAGCCTCCAATGAATGAATCGAGGGATATCATAACAACACCCATATTGTACACAGGTATCGCAATCCTGGAAAATGAACCTCGGATAGTTTTGCTTCGAGCGGATCGCCAGATCCGCGTCTTATGACGCATCTTGGCTTAAAACGGGGAGCTGCTGTTTCCCTCAGAGCGAGATTGATAAGGTCCTGGCTGTAGATTCTCACAGGTGACAAAACACGCATTATCGGGTAAGCTAGAAGTACATCGATCTCAAGGAGAACAAACGATGAAAGCAAAAAGAACGCTAATCCCCATACTTCGCTTGGGCGGACGGATATTGTTGATTGGGCTGTGTCTCTTTTTAGGCCTCATTGCCTATCTGTTGGTTCGAGAATCTATCACGCGAAGCAAATACCAGGCCGACTACCCTCCTCCGGGCCAAATGGTAAGCCTCGAAACCCACGCTATCCATTTGCACTGTATGGGGACCGGAAACCCAACAGTCGTTTTTGAAGCCGACCTCGATCAGTATGGATCATTGACCTGGGATTCTGTTCAGGGTGAAATCGGAAGCTTTACACGTGCGTGCAGCTATGACAGGGCTGGGACTATGTGGAGTGAACCGGGACCGCGCCCGAGGGATGGCGAAACCATTGCCGGTGAACTCGCCGCCGTCCTGGACGCGGCTGGAAAAAGTGGTCCCTATGTACTGGTAGGGCACGCGTTTGGCGGCGTTTACGTACGAATATTCGCGGGACAAAATCCAGACGCCGTGTGCGGCATGGTGCTGGTCGATTCAAGCCATCCTGAGATGTTCACACGATTCGCCGAGTTTGGGATCGAACAGGAAATTCCAGACAAACAAATCAGGCCATTGATTCAGCTTCTGTCTCATCTGGGCATGCCCGGTCGCTTTAAAGGCAATCTGTATAACCTGTCAGCCGATGTTTATGATCCGCAACAGGCATTCTTGCCTGAATCAAGTATGGCGTGGTTTGACGAAAGCGTCGAAGGGCCAAACACACTGAAGCAAGCAGAACGGCATATAGACCTGGACGATATGCCTCTGATCGTGCTCGCGTCAGCGCGGCCCTCTATACAGGTTAAGGATCGGGACCTACAGGATGTGTGGCTCGAATTGCAGCAAGAGCTAACATCGCTCAGCGACAACGGCGAAATCAGAATGCTGCCAGAATCAGGACACTACATCCAATTCGATCAACCGCAGGAAGTTATCGAAGCAGTCCGCGACGTGGTTCAGCGGTGTGCAGAAGCAGCGCCATAATCCCGAATCGTTCTATATAAGCATGAAGCTTGCCGACCACGAATCTGTAATGAATAGCCGAATAGCTGCGGTGTCCATTCGGCTATTCGTGAATTGTTCGTGGCCGGCCTTCAACCCAATCCAGAATCGATGTAGGGTTACGACACCCGCTCACGTCCCTTCAACAACCGCATCTCGAAGTACGTCAACAGGCTGCCAACGCCGAAAAGAACGATGTTGAGAATGAACGGCAGGCTGCGGTTGACCTCGGAGAGCTGCCCCGCGATCCAGCCGAAGGGCGAGGTGACGATGATGACGAGGACGGAGAGCAGGCCCATAATCCGGGCACGCTCTTTTGCATCCACTGCAACAACGACCAGCTTGTCAAGCAGCGTGGAAGCCAGCGGGATGCTGCACGCTTCCACGATCGTCGACAACAACAGCAGCCAGGCGTTCCCCACCGGCGTCACCAAAAGGAGCACCTGGCTCGCAGTCAGCCCAAGAAACCCCACGATCATTGGTTTGCGTACGTCCATCGTGCTCAGGCACGGCATAACGGCGAAAAAGATCAGCAACATCACCACCGAGCGGGCGAAGGCATACCAGGCCAACGAGGCGGAGGGGAACAGCAATTTCTCCGTAACCAGAATCGGCCAGAAGGTGCCGCGCACGGTGGTGGTAATCCCCAGAATAACCATCAATGCTGCCGTGTAGAGCGTCACCGGTGTGTGCAGGATTTGCTTGAGCACGCCCTTCGATTCGCCCACCACTTTGAACAAGGGCTGGTGACGTGTCTCTTCCATACGCACGACGCCCTGTTTTGTCTCTGTGACCAGCGCGTTCAGGGTGACGAATTTGGCCGTCATCATCACGAGCGAAAGCAGGAACAACCCACGTATCGTGGGAATAAGACTGTATTTGTCGATCAACAAACCGGTCAACGGTGAAACAAACGCAGCGAGCAGCCCGGCGATGTAGACCCAGGAATAGATATCCACCAACAAGCGCGGATCGGTATCCTCAACGAGCAAACACTGCCACGAGTTGTGGGTGACGCGCCACACGGCGTTGACAATCACCCCAAAGAGGAAGTAGGTGAAATCCTGCGCCACAGCCCAGATCAGGCAGGGGATACTCCACGAGATGACGTCAAAGATGAACGTAGTGCGCTTGCGCCCCAGTTTGTCGGTGATCGGCCCGCTCATCATAGCCCAGAAAACCTGTAGAACCAGACCAATGCTGGTTAACAGTCCTATCTGCACGTCGGTAAGACCGAGCGCCAGCATATACACCGAGACGTAAGGTGAATAAAGGTTGAACGGGATGCCCCATAGGGGTTCGGTGTACACACACCCGCGCGCGTTGCCACGCAGTTTTCGCAATGTCTGCACTAAGGGATGATTGATAACCATAACGCCTCGTTTGGTAAGCCTTTGCAACTCTGCTATAATTTTTCCGCGTCTTTCAATAACTGAGAGAAGGCGAGGGTGTGGAAACCAGCTTTGCCCATCCCCACACCCCCAAACCGTGATATGATAACACAAATTCGGAGTTTTGGATTCTACACTATGGAGGACTCAGGATGAAAGAAATCGATCACACCCAGATGTTCAACTTCCCCGCCATCGGTACAGAAGTCGTGTTTGGTTTCGGCGCGCTGGAACGGCTGCCGGAGGAAGTTACCAAAGTAGGCGGCAAGCGCGTGTTGATTGTCACCGATAAAGGTGTGCACGCCGCTGGTATCGTGGATCAGGTCATCGAGGTGCTGAGCGAGGCATGGATACCTACCGTGGTGTTCGACGAAATGCCACAGGATTCCGGCTCGAAAACGGTGGAGCGCGCTGTGGGCGTGCTGCACGCCGAGAACTGCGACCTCGTCGTAGGCGTGGGCGGCGGGAGTTCACTCGACGCGGCTAAAGCGGTCGCCTTTGGCGCAACGAATCCCGCACCGGTCACGCAGTACGCCGGGTTGAACAAGCTCCGCACTCCCGGCCTGCCAATGATCGCCATCCCGACAACGGCGGGGACGGGCAGCGAGGTGAGCTATTGGTCGGTGATGACCGACGACGACACGCAGGTGAAGATCGGCATCGGCGGGGCGCTGGTGTTCCCCCGCGTGGCGCTCGCCGATCCCGAACTCACCCTCAGCCTACCGCCATTCCTGACTGCCACCACCGGCATGGACGCCCTCACCCACGCGATCGAGTCCTATACCAACACCTCGTACCAGCCGATCTCGGCGGCGCTGACCTACCGGGCCATCGAGCTCATCGGGGAGTTCCTCGCGCGCGCGGTGCAAGACGGCGCAGACCGCGAGGCGCGCTACGGGATGCTCCTGGGCAGCCTGTTAGCCGGGATGGGGATGAACCCCACGCGACTCGGCATCGTCCACGCTTTGGCGATGCCCTTGGGCAGTTGGCAGCTCAAAATCGCGCACGGGACGGGCAACGCAGTCCTTCTACCGCACGTGATGGCGTTCAACCTCGAGGGCAATCCCACGCTCTACGCCGATGTCGCCCGCGCCCTGGGCGTCAGTGACGCGGACCCGGTCACTGCCGGCCACATTGCCATCGCACGCGTGCGCGCCATCAGTGCCGAGGTCGACATCCCAGCGGGCCTGGGCGCGCTCGGTCTGACGGAGGCTATGATCCCGCAAGTGTGCGCGGAGGCGATGAAGAGCGGTAACATCGCCGTGAACCCACGGGCGTGCACGCAGGCGGACCTTGAGGCAATCTGCCAGGCGGCATTGTAGGTTTTTTTAGAGAGAATTAAGCTGTTTTTTGCTTGAAGTGGATTGCCAAATCCGCGTCCGCAAAGTGTTCTTTGTGGCAAACGGGGATCTGGCGATCCCCTTGAAGCGAGAATGATAAACCGCTATTGCACAGGCCGAGTGACAGAATTTTTCCTTGCAATAATGGCAAACTCTCCCGCCACATAACTGCGCTCGTATTCCCAACCGCCGGGCTGGCCTTCGATCGGTTGCCGGGCGTAAGGCGCTTCGTGAATACGTTGAATGGAGAAACCAGCGTCAAGCAAGCCGTTGAAAATATCGTCCATATAGTGACGGAACTCAATGCCGCCGTCCGCGCGCCGCTTCATGCTCTCACTGTACGGCCTGGTGATGCAATACGATCTGCCATCCCACTCTATAAAGTGGATCACCGGCTGGCCAACGACCATGCGATACAATCCACCCGGCTTCAACACTCTGGCAACGCCCGCGTAGACCTCACGAACGTCAGGGATGTAGGCCAGTGAGTTGGGTTGAAAGACGAGGTCGAAGGTTTGCTCCACCAGGCACGAGAGGTTCCGCATATCGGCCTGCACCGTCGTGACCTCGTAGCCATAATGCGCCGCCGCTTTCCGGTCGCCGGCAAGCTGCCCCTCGGCCAAATCCACGACCGTCACGCGTGCGCCGAGCAAGCTAAACACCGCCGACTGTTGTCCTCCGCCGCCCGCCAGGCACAAAACCTGCTTGCCCCCGACATCGGCAAAGATGCTTGCCGGAAAAAGGCAGGTCAACGGTTCGGGCAAGATTTCGATCTTGCCGTCGATATACTGCCGCAACAGCTTGAGGTCCAAGTCGAGCCAGGGGATGGTATACCCGCAGCCCTTGCGCACTTCCTCTTCCCATAAGCGCTGGTTGGCAACTGCAATTTCATCTCTAGGATTCATAGTGCTGCCCTTTCATAATAGACTCAACGGATTTAGCGGATGGAACGAATGAAGGAAATTCAGAACACATTTCCATCTTTCGCACGCATGTATAGCACGGGTGTAGCAAACTCGCGATTGTTGAGACCGAATTCCAGCAAGATGGCATTGCGCGCCGATTGTACCGCCCAGTCTACAGGCTTGTGGGCCGCGATCACGGTGTAGAAATCCTCAAAAAAACTATGGTAGCAAAATCAGCTAGAGAGCAGTTCCTCGAGTCCCGCCAGATATAGCTCAGGATCACGGCGGAAACGGCG
>JAFGSL010000700.1 GCA_016934645.1 Anaerolineae bacterium | reverse complement strand
TAGCACTGGGCAACATGAAAGACGCACGCGCCATTGGTGTGCTTATCGAATTGCTTGACGATGAGGAAGTCGCCGGGCATGCCTTGATGGCCTTGTGCAAGCTGGCTCCGCCCGAAGCGCGGAGCGCAATTGAACGCTTCACAGATCATCCCCGGACATGGATACGCAATGAGGCAAAACGTGCATTAGCCAAGATCGACAAGAAATCGTCCAGAGCTGACAAAAAGCAATAATCGTCACCAGCCCCGAAAGGTCTCTGCCAGCGAGACTCTTCGGGGCTTTCCCTTGTAGCGACAGGGAATCCTCTCGACTAAGCCCACAAAGCTGCCTGCAACGGTTCCGGCAGCCTACGCTGAATCCGCGCCAAGTGGCATGATTCCGCGACCGGACTACAATACCTGCGCGCAAGTTTTGCGCGCGCGCTGGTACGACCCCGCCACAGGCCGCTTCACGCAGGTGGATCCGTTCGCGGGCGTGCTGAGTCTGCCGGGGACGCAGCAGCCCTACGCCTATGGGCTCAACAATCCGCTCCGGTATACCGACCCCAACGGGGAATCGGTACTACTGACAACTCTTGGAATCATTGGGGGCAGCGCGCTTGTCGCAGGTGTTGGAGAATTGCTGTTCAACCAACTTCCGGCAATCGTCAATCACTACGGCGGCTATCAGGGAGTATTAAAAGCTGTCCGCTGTGTGGGATTCGATTCCATCCTGGGAATGATCGATGGAGGGGCGGTTGTCGGGGCGATGACTAATGTCATCGTAGCCGGGCTAGTGGCTGCCGCTGCTGTTTGGGCGATCCCGATAGTTATTGCGGGGCTGCCACTCAGTGGCTTGGGAACGGTGGGCGTTTCGCTGGGCTTGCACTGGCTGTATGGCGGGATCGCTGGCTTTATGGGCGGCATGATGGGTGCGATGGTAAAAGCTGCGATCAATAGGCAACCTGTCGTCTATACAATGAAGGATGTCCAAGCAGATTTTCGTTGGGGATCCCGGTTTTCCGCTCTTGGTGCAATTCTTGGGCATCTCGTTAACCAAGTAGTAATAACACAATTTCGTCAGGAAGCTACCAACATTGCTACGGTGATGTCGCAAGGGGGTGTACCAGCTTCCAGTAGTGAGTTGGGACGAATATTGAAACTCGCTCAAAGCGGTACACCACAAAACACAGGTAACGCTTTGTTGTCGCCTGGAACAGCCAATGTTACCGTCAATCAACTCGGCGTAATTCTCGATGTGCTTTTGAACGATAATTATTGGAAGGACTTTGCAGATTTCGTAGCAAGTCGGTGGTGACAGACCCTCAATTGGGGCAATAACATCAGCAATGAACAAGAATTAGCACTGCGCAGACAAATGCATCGCACAAGGAGAACCTCTATGCGAGAGCGATATTCGGCTTTGATTTATTTGATTATAGCTATATTCCCAATAGGGATAATGACCGGACTATCGATAATTATGGTCAAACAAGACCTGGGTTCGCAGTTCGCAAATTGGTGGACACTCACAATACCAAAGCTAATCCTCATTACCATTGTAACCGCCATAGCAGGGATCCTTGTCGGTATCCCATTGGCTAAAGTACTGACACAATCCACGCTGCCACTTACAGTAAAGGGTAGCCTGCAAGTCTTCAGTATGACCGCACTGATAGTTATTCTCGATCTGTGCTTCTCACTGTTTATGGGTTCTGCGGACACATATGAGACCGGATTTCTTATTAATTATGCGTCAACCAGTTTACTTCTGACTATTACAGTATGTACTGCTGTTTACTGCTTTAAGAGGTGAGGTGTTACAGAACGCGTAGACCAACTTTGGTATTGCGGCAAAAATAACACGGCGACACTCCCGTTCTTGTTTCGGGAACGGGTTATGGTTGCCCTGAGTGTGTCTTGCGACCTCGGGACGGGGTCGCCGAGTGTGGTTGTGCGGCTTTTGCCTTAACGCTAATTTTGTCTGGCATACATAATTAAACGGATCAACCACGAATTATCTTGCGGCGGACCGGCGAGTGATTACCTGCCGTGGCGATTCGTATATCCGTGTAGCATTTGTAGTCGGCGTGCCGCTGCTGCAACCCAATACCCCGTCTTCCCCCTTCGGCTACACCGGCGAGTGGACAGACGCGGCAACGGGACTACAATACCTGCGCGGCGTTGGTACGACCCCGCCACAGGCCGCTTCACGCAGGTGGATCCGTTCGCAGGGCTGCTCTCGCTGCCGGGAACGCAGCAGCCCTACGCCTACGCCCTCAATAATCCACTGCGGTATACCGACCCCAACGGGGGAGTTCGTGGGGGCGCTGCTTGGCGGTCTGGCCATCGGGATGGTGGCCGGCGGGGTGTCCTACGCGCTGCGCCATCCCGGCAAGTCGCTTGCGTGCTTCCTGCGCGATCCCAACTTCTGGTGCCGCGGCCATCGGCGCAGCCAGGAGAAAATCATGGGCACATCCCACTCACATATCCAACACCCGCGCCCGATATTGCAACGCTTCCGCCAGGTGATGCGTCTGAATCCCCTCCGTGCCTTCCAAATCCGCAATCGTGCGCGAGACCTTCAGAATCCGGTGGTATGCCCGCGCGCTCAGGTGCATCTGGCGCATCGCCGCGCGCATCAGGGCCGAAGCCTCATCGCGTAAGGTACAGAACTCGCGAATCTGTGCCGGTCCCATATCCGCATTGCAGACGAGACTGGTGCCCGCGAGGCGTCGCAGTTGGCGTTTCCGGGCCGCGCCGATACGCGCGCGGATCGCGTCCGAAGGCTCTCCGCGGGTGGCGTGCGCCAGTTTGTCGTAGGCCACGCGAGGGACCTCCATGTGGATGTCGATGCGGTCCAGCAGGGGGCCAGAGATGCGTTTGCGGTAGCGCTGTATCACGCCCATAGAACAGGTGCACGGGCGTTCGGAATCGCCGTAGTAGCCGCATGGACAGGGATTCATCGCCGCGATCATCATGAAGCTGGCAGGGAACGTCAGACTGCCGTGCGCACGGCTGATGGTGACGGTTTTGTCTTCCATCGGCTGACGCAGCACCTCCAGCACGCGGCTGTTGAACTCCGGCAACTCGTCGAGGAAGAGCACGCCACGATGCGCCAAACTGATCTCGCCGGGCCGGGGCCAGTTGCCCCCCCCAACAAGCCCGGCATTGCTGATGGTATGGTGTGGCGCACGGAAAGGCCGTATCTGGATGAGCGGTGTGTCGGCGGAGAGCTGGTCCGCGACGCTGTAGATGCGCGTCACTTCGAGGGCTTCTTCCAGCGAGAGCCGCGGTAGGATGCCTGGGAGCGCGCGGGCCATCAACGTCTTGCCTGCACCGGGTGGGCCGACCATCATCAAGTTGTGCCCCCCAGCGGCAGCCACTTCGAGCGCGCGTTTGGCGTGTTCTTGTCCCTGGATTTCGGCGAAGTCCACAGTGGGCGGTGGTACCTGTGTACTGTAATGATCTGCCGGTGTATAGGGTGCGATATGCGCAAAACCTTGCAGGTGCGCGACCAAGCTCGCGAGCGACGCAACCGGGTAGACCTGCAAATCAGGGATCAGCGCTGCCTCTGGCGCATCGTGAGCGGGGACGTACAAGGTGGTAATTTCGTTGTGCCGGGCCATATCGGCAACCGGGAGCACACCTCGCACATGGCGCAATGTCCCATCAAGCGAGAGTTCGCCCATAAGGATGGCACCGTCCAACGCGTCGGGTGGCAGTTGCCCGCTCGCCATCAAAATACCGATGGCGATGGGGAGATCGTAAGCCGGGCCTTCCTTGCGCAAATCGGCGGGGGCCAGGTTGATGGTGATACGCTTATCACCGGGGAACGTGAGTCCGCTGTTGCGGATGGCAGCACGCGTGCGCTCGCTGCTCTCGCGGACGGCGGCATCCGGCAGTCCCACGAGTGTCAGGATGCCGGCCTGCCCGGCACGACGCACATCAACTTCCACCTCAACAGGCAGGGCTTCGAGGCCCAGTACGGCGGCGCTACCGATTTTCGCCAGCATACGTACCTACTGGATAGCGGTCTGGTTGCCGGGAACCAGTTCCTTACGCAGGGCTTGAAATTGTTGTTCCAGGTGGATGAGGTTTTTTTGCGCCTTGGGATCGCCGTGGTTCATACGATGCCAGGCAAAAGCAGCCTCGGTCAACTTGAGTTGATAGCGTTGCGCCTTCCACCAGCTTTTCACATTGCCGCTGAGTAAGATTTTGAGGCGAGCGATGCGCCGCCGAAACGTCGATTTCAAGACATCAATTTCCGCCTGGGGAATAATCTGGAGTTTGGCGAGTTCCTGGCTATAGGCGATGATGCGTTTGCGTTCCAGGAAAAAGGACCAGATGATAATGACAAGCATGAAGAAGATGCCACCCCAATCGGCGATTGCTGCAACCACAAGGGGGATGGGACCGCCACTGTATCCGGTGAATGTCGCAAAGGCATTGTGAACGGCGTGAGCCAGCATCGCCATGCCAAATCCTGCCAGGACGAGGGCTACCTTCAACACTTTGTTGCGCACTTCCAGCGAGAGAGCGATCCCCAGTCCGGTGAAGCCGGTGTACATTGCGTGATTGAGACCAAACAGCCCTGCGCGCATAAAGGCCAGGAACAGCACGCCGCCGACGCCTTCTTCGACGTAAGCGCCGAAGAGGTAAAACAGGTTCTCGACAGCGGCGAAGCCAAAGCCGACGATGCCGCCGTAAATCAGGCCGTCCATCGGACTATCGATCTCGCGTCGTAGCAAGAGTAACAATATCAATAAGGCCAGGGCCTTGACGCCCTCTTCTGCCAGCGGCGCGACGACTGATGCACCAAGCAAGTCGTAGGTGAGCTGGTTGGGGCTGATGGCGACAATTGGGATATCGAGAATAATCTCGAAAATTAACGCCAGTAAAATTGAAGGGACCGCACCCCAGAGGAACGCCGCGACGAGCAACGGCAGTGGTTCTTTCTCGTAGCGGTCGAACCACCACAGCACGATCGCATAGAGGATCATCGGTACCAGGCTCAAGAAGAATATCAACAGTATGTCGAGCATCGTCATCCTCCTTCAGATTTTAGTGATTGGTGATTAGGGATTGGTAATGAGTAATGAGTGAACATCGTGATGTAAGTTATACATCTCACATCCCTGCTTGCATCCTGCCTCTTGCTCCTTGCCTCTTATTATCCTTTGCGTCGCAGACTACCCAGCAGCGCGGCAAGGCCGCCCAGGGCAACGAGACCTCCGCCGAGGATAGCCGCACCTTGTAGCGCGGTCTTGGTTTCCACACTGGGTAGCACTGCCCCTTCCAATCCGGTATCAGCACCGTACTGGCTAAAGAGCTGGCCCCACGGCGTTTCAAGCGCAGCCTCCACCCGTTTGCGTCCTACCACCGGGTACCAATAGACGTTGTGGTAGAAATTGCTGGCGAAATACGACCACGGCACAATCGGACCGCGTAATAACACCGATTCGAATGGCTTGAGTATGCCGTGGTAGATTGCCTTTTGTCCCCTGCTGGCGAATGTGTCGTCGGTCTGGAAGCACCAGCGTTCTTCGCAAGCATCCATATCACCGACGAATTCGATATCGGCAGGATCGCCAACGCCAAGCCCCAATTCGTGTGCGATGCGGATGAAGGGTAAAGCCAGGGGATCAAAGCCCTGGAGCAGCGCCGACGCCGCATCGATGGCGACCTGATCCGCCGAAGCGAGCAGCACGTTCTTCTCGTGCCAGTGCATCGCGCGTGGCCCGGGACCATCGCCGGCAAATGTGCCGTCCATCACCGCAAAGAGGCCGGGGTGAATGTCCTGCTGGATCGTGAGCAAGTCCACCAGCGTCTCGTGGATAACGCTGTGCGTCCAGTGGCGCTTGCGCCCGAGCAGGCCGCCGAACGCGTTCTTCATCGCGCCGGTAATCGTCGTGAAGACGTGTGTCTTCACCGTGGGCAGTTGGATGATATTGTTGCCGATGAGAAGTTCGGGGATGTAAACGCCTTCTGGATAGACGTCGTCCAAAACGAGGAAGGGCTGTTTGGGTTCGTAGCGTACCCAGGGCACTTCCGGTTTGTAGATGTAAGCGCAGGGGACGTTATACTTGTCGGTGATGTAGCGTTGCTTGTTGTTGGCTTCGCCGTCACTCGTGTCCACGACCACCGTATCGTTGTGGACACCGAGCAGGTCAGTGTACCCATCGGCCTGGAGCTTGCGGATAATGCCCTCCAGTTGCCACGGGGCGGTGGAACAGGCAGGATACCACGTCTGCCAGGAAATGTTGATTTTGAGCAACGTTTGATGGTCAGCGGGCAGGACTTCGCGGTAATTTGCCAGGTCCATCAGCCGGGCGTAATCATCCAAAACGGTCTCTGGCGTCGTGCGCACGATAGCGACTTTGCCGCGACCGGGGAATGTTTTTGGGGTCATGCTTCTCTCCTTTCAGACAGTCCAAGACTCTATCCGGGAATTATGCCTACGAGTGTTTCTAGTGCATCAACGGTGAATTCGCGGATAGGTACCAAGTATAATCTCTCTGTTGTTTGTTGCAGTTCCAGTATAAGCGTATCCGCATACAACGCAACTTGACCTACCGCATTCCCTCAACGCTTCGCAGAAACGCAAAAACGGCTTGTTACTGCCCTGACAGGCAATCGACAAGCCGCTTGACTTGCAGGTACAGCGTTCGCAATGTAGCTTTTATCTATTCTCAGTAGATCACCAAATGCTCCAGGGGGATCGCCAGATCCCCGTTCTGGTCTGGATCGCCAGATCCAGACCGGAAAATTAGATCTACTGATTTTCCCTGACGCTTTGCCCTTCCTGTGCGGCAGGCAGCGTAAACCAGAAGGTACTGCCCTCCCCAAGTATACTATCGACACCGACCTCGCCGCCAAGTTTGCTGACGATACGCTGTACGATCGATAGGCCCAGACCGTAGCCTTGCGCGCGCATTCTGTGCAACCGGGTAAATTGGGTGAAAAGCCGCCCGCACTGTTCATCGGTGAGGCCGGGGCCATTATCGCGTACCCAGAAGCGAACGAAGGCGGCATCAAGGGCTGGTACAGCCTTTTGCTCGTCGATTGCTCCTTTTCTCCAATCCCAGCCCAATTCCACACGCGGTGGGATGTTTTCTTCTGGCCGTCCGCCATATTTCATGGCATTGCTGATGTAGTTGACCCACACTTCCTCTACCCACGCTCCATAACCGGTAGTTACAGGCCAAGCCTCCGGTGTGAGGATCTCGCTCCTAGCGGTGAGTCCCGGGTCGAGCCGGGGCAGCACTTCGGTGAGAACTTCGTCCATTGCTACTGGGCCGGTGGCAATGTCTTCGATTTTACGGATGCTAGCCAGTAGCAGAAGTTCATCGATGATATTGGCGATCTTTCTCCCGGTCTGCACGATGCGTTGGAGATTCTCGTGAACGCGGTCTGGGGAAAGGTGTTCCAACCGTTCATCCAGGAAAGAGGCAAAGCCCACAATAACGGCGAGCGGGCTTTTGAGATCGTGGGCAACGGTATGGGAAAAAGCGTCCAGTTCAGTATTGCTAGCCTTCAGCTCATCGGCATAGTCGCGCAGGTTGGCTTCGGCTTGTTTGAGCATGGTAATATCCCGGAAGACGATGAGACAACCACTTACCCGTCCGCGCCGATCAGCCAGGGGAGAAAGGCGCAGGTTGTAGGTATACGGCTGTTCTGCAATGGTTAAGGCTATATCCGCTTCCGTTGCGGTCTGGGTGGGCAGAGCCAACGCTGCATCTTCCCAAGCGGGAAGGACATCTGAAAGTACCTGACCAACGAGCGCGCCGAAATCCTGTTGCTGAAGGATGTGTTGCATGGCTGGATTGAGGTCAATAATGCGTTCTTGATCATCGAGCACCAGGACTCCATCGCTCATGGTCTGAATTACGGTGGCGTGGGCCACCGGCTTGAGGTCGAAGAGGCGCAAACGGAACAGTCCCCAGGTAAGGATCATGCCCATAACGAGAAAAGCGAACGGATCGCGCGGCACGCGCATCACCTCGGAACCCCAGATTGTGACACGGAACATACTAAACAGTCCAGGCATTAATGCGGCGACGGTAACGAGGAGGACTTGCCGGCGATAGATGCCCGATACGCGCAGGGCTTTGAATCCCAGTGCGCTGAGCGTCAGCGTGTAGGTTAGGGCGTGGTAAAGTGTGTTGGTGAAACTTAACGGACCGGCCACGTTCTCAGTGAAGAGATAGGGCCAGGATAATTGAGAGAACGGCGGCGAGTTCCACAACAGGTTGTGGCTCTCGTTGGTGATGGTAAGGAGCAGCATGATAACCGGTGGCAATATCACGGGACCCCAAAGCCAGGGATTGCGCCGGGCGCGAAACTGACCGAACTCTAGCGCGAAGGCGACCCAGCCGAGGGGGACGAAGAACGAGGCGATTTTGCGTACTTTGAACCAGATGTAGGCACACTCTGGACGACTGCATAAAAAGGCAGCGGCAATGGCCAGCGTGTAGATGGACGTGACAATCATCATCACGGCGAAGCCGGGCGCCCCAGGGGCGTTGCGCTGTCGCCAGGTATAGAATGCTATACTGACAAGACCACCCCAGGCGATGACAACGGCAATGAGGTAGTAGATATAGTCACTCAGCACAGAGCTTCCTCCTGAGATGTGACTGGCACCCGTTCGGTGAGCAGATCCATGCGTATTGACGCGCAGGGGCGGGTTCTCCACCTCGGCGGCACCAATGCCGATGGGCAATGCCCCAGGACGTTGTGTGTTGTGGGCACTTTGTTATATGGTTAGTATAACTCAATATAGCTATACTCGCAAAATACAAGTTGTGCTGGGGATGCGCAGTGATTCGAAAAGCAAAAGCGGCAGATATGGGCGGAGTTAACTGGTACGCCCCAGCCGTGGGGGTGTAGCCAAC